>NZ_LZZL01000070.1:0-30574 GCF_002006495.1 Clostridium sp. BL-8 | reverse complement strand
TTAGCGGATAGACATCCTAAATGTAATTTTATTATTGCAACATATATATATAAATAATTTATTACAGTGAATAGAATAAGATTTTCTAATTAGACATATTTGTATAAATACCACATTAGAGTATAAACTAAATTTGTTAGACAGTAAAAGAATTGGATTATATTAATAAATTGTTGATAATCTTAGAAGGTAGGGATATTATTATGAGGCTGGTTAAAAGATTAATAAGTATTATTCTAATCGCTTTAACTGGTTGTATTCTAATAGAAAGTAATTTTTTTATAATATTAGCTGACAATAAAACAATTATTAAAGTAGCGGTGATAGTTTATGATACCAATGCTACGTATATGTCAGAAGTTATAAAAAATCTAAAAGACATTCAAACACAAAATGCAGAAAAAGTTGAATTTACATTTTTTGATAGTAATAATAAACAAGCTAAAGAAAATGAAATTGTTAATACAATAGTTAAAAAGAAGGAATTTAATATTTTGTTTATTGCATTAGTTGATGTGAATTCAGCCTATGATGTAATTAATATTGCAAAAGAAAATAATATTCCGATAGTATTATTTAATAGAGAACCACCTAAAAAAAGTGCTATTCAATCTTATAATAAATCAATATTTGTTGGAACTGAATTAGAGCAGGCAGGGATATTTGAAGGTGAAATTCTAGTTAATGAATGGAATAAAAATAAAGTATATATAGATAGAAATAAAGACCAAACAATGCAATATGTTATATTAAATGGGCCCAAAGATAATTTAGAAGCAATTGCAAGAGCGAAATATTCAGTATTAACTATAAAAAATAATGGAATAAAGTCTGTGGAGCTTGCATCAAGCTATTCTGATTGGAATGATAGAGAAGAAGCAAAAAGAATAACACAATCATTTTTATTTAGGTATGGTGATAAAATAGAGGCTATAATTTCAACTAATGATAATATGGCAATAGGAGCAATACAAGAGCTGCAGGCAGCAGGTTATAACACAGGAATAAAGGAAAAAACAATTCTAGTTGTGGGTGTTGATGCAATACCAGAAGCAAGGGAACTAGTTAATAAAGGAATAATGACTGGAACTGTTATTCAAGATGCATATGGAATGGCAGAGGCACTATATATTACAGGAATGAACCTAGCATCCAACAAGAAACCTCTTGATGGAACAAATTATAAATTTGACGATTCAGGAGTTGTAATTCGTATTCCATATAAAAAGTATAATCCAAGCTAAGAAGTGATTTGATAAATTATAATAAAATAGAACAAGAGGAATTAACATTTTATAGTATTTTTTATAATAAAAAGAATAAAAGTGTATATTAGCTCTTTTTTTACTATAAGGATTAGTGTATAATTACATAAATAAAGTTGGCTCATATAATATGAGCTTTATTTTTTATTAGGCATTTTAAGGGGGGCTAAAATTGAATATCTTTAATACTTACAAAGGACTGCCTAAAAGTATATATGCACTATTTGCGGTGCAGATAATTAATAGGTTTGGTGACTTTGTATTTCCATTTTTATCTTTGTTGTTAACGCAAAAACTCGATTTTTCTTATTCCATGACAGGAATAATTGTAATGGTGACATCATTAGTTTCAATGCCTGCAGCAATTTTAGGTGGAAAATTTGCAGATCAGGTAAGCAGAAGAAAAACTTATTTTATGGGGCAAGGTGTTGCTGCTTTAGCTATTTTCTTGTGCGGGCTAATAAGAAATCCATTATTAATTGTTGTGCTAGTAATTATTTCAGCATTTTTTAATGGATTTGTAAGGCCAACGCTTTCAGCGATAATAGCAGATGAATTAACTCCTGAAAAAAGACAAATTGGGTCATCATTAACTTATTTGGGAATAAATATAGGAGTTGCAGTAGGTCCTATAGTAGCAGGATTTTTATTTAATAATTATCTTTCTCTTCTTTTTATATTAGATGCTCTAACTTCTTTTTTAGCAATAATAATTTTTTATATTTACATTGATGAAACAAAGCCTAAAACAGGAGCTCAAGAAGAGAAAAATACGAATGAAAGAGAGGAACATGGGAATTTAGTCCAGATACTATTAAAGAGGCCGAGGCTTACTTTTTTTATGATATTTAATATGTTCTATGCTTTTGCATATACTCAAATTTCATTTGCAGCACCAATGATGCTGAATAAAGTTTTTGGAGCTGAAGGAACTGAAAAATTCGGTTATTTAATGAGCATTAATGCTATTACTGTAATATTTTTAACAGTGATGATTATTTCAATAACTCAAAAATTCAAAACTCTTACAAATGTAATTTTTTCAGGAATTTTTTATGCTATAGGATTTGGGATGATAGGTATTATAGGAAGCTCTTTCCCTTTATATATAGTTTCAACTATACTTTGGACAATAGGTGAAATAATATCTTCAACTAATAATGGAGTATATATAGCTAATAATAGTCCTAAAAATTTTAGAGCAAGAATTAGTGCAGCCAGCAATTTAACTTACGCATTAGCAACTGCATTTGGTACTTCTCTCGTTGGAAAATATATAGATTCTTATGGAATAAATAAAGTATGGTCATTAGTTTTTATTGTAGTTTGCATAGGAGTATGTCTTATGACAATATTACATATATATGATTCAAAAAATGAAAAAAATGAGGAATGTGAAAGAGATGCTGCTTGTTAAATTTTAATATATTTTTTGGGTGCTAAAATCAAGAATAAAATTCTATTTGCATGGTAAATATAAAAATATGTAAGGAGGATTAATTATGGTTAATAAGCGTAAAGTTACTCAAAAACAAATGGCTTCTTTAGGATTAAAGAAAACTGAAAATGGTGATTATGATTATATAAATCCAAATGACAAAACAAATTCAAAATATAAACCAGTAAGGAAAGAGCCTAAATAAAGGCTCTTTTTTATATGGAAGAAATCTAAGATATATGTAAGTATAAAATTTTTTAAAATTTAGATTTATTCTTGAATGATAGAATAAATTAAATTTTGATTTGTCAGATTTTTATTTAGGATCACGAATTGTATAATGTAAGGCAACTTAGTAAATCTTATAAGATGTTCTCAATAATTAAAATATACATTAATGCATAAGAAAGATATTTATAAAAATATTAAGTTGAAAATTATTAATGACTAGTATTCGAATGCTAAAAAGTAAAACAACGATTGAAGAAAATAATATTTTGGAGGAATTATTATGAAAAGAAAAATAGCTTTAGGATTAGCAGCAGCTACAGTTTTGAGTTTAGGTGGAGGAGGAGCATATGCATATGCTAAAACTACTCCAGCAGCATATGTTAGTGTGGATATTAATCCAAGTGTAGAATTAGGCGTAAATTCTTTTGGTAAAGTAGTATCTGCACAAGCCTATAATGAAGATGGTCAAAAAGTATTAGAAGGAACTAATTTAGTAAACTTTGATGCTGAAAAAGCTGTCAGTACCGTAATTTCAAATGCAATTTCTGATGGATATATAAAAGAAGATGCAACAACTACAGCAGCTGTTGCAGTTGAAATTACTACATCTACAGATAAAGAAAAGATGGCAACTGAATTAGATGAATCTTTAAAGGAAGCTGCTAATAAAACATTAGAGGACAATAATGTGAACGCAGAAGCTGAATCTGAAAATGTTGCACTTGCAAGAAGAGATGAAGCAAGACAACTTGGTATAACACCTGGAAAGTTAAACCTTATACAAAAGCTTCAAGCATTAGATCCAACAATAAAAGTGGAAGATTATAAAACAAGTTCAGTAAAAGATATCCAAAAGAAAATTAAAGAATTAAGAAAAATAAATAAGGATGATACTTCTGATGGTGATAGTAATACAGGTACGGATACTAATAATGGTACAGATATAAATAATACTACAACCACAGACACTAGCACAAGCAGTGATGTGACTACTCAAGAAAGTACTGGAATTCAAACTGATAATGGTAATGATGAAAAAGGTGAGAATGCAAGTATTAATAGTAAAAAAGAAGATAGCAGCATTGAAAATGATAAAGAAAAAAACGCTTCGGTAAAACAAAAGAATCAAAATGATAATGGTAAATTAAATTCAGAAAATAAAAATAGCAATAAAGAAAAAAATAAAAATAAATAATTAACCTATAAATCAATAGTTAATATAAATATTAGCTATTGATTTTATTATGTAAAGATATAAATAAAGAGAATTTAAAAACAATTATTCTTCAAATACTATATATTTTATTGAATATGACACAATAATAATTGTTTAGTAAATGCTATGTTAATAATAAATATAAGTTTCTTTGTTGTTGCACTCTGTCAGATTAGTCAGCTTTGTTGCGAACTATATAATATAAATAAAATTTTGTGGGAAGAAGGTGCGCTTTGGCTTCGGATATAAAATTACTTAATCTTTTACATAATAAACCTGAAGTAGGCCTCAAAATGATGATGGATAATTATATGGCGTTTATTTATACAATAATATTCAATAAATTATCAGGCATATATTCAAAGGAAGATATAGAGGAATGCGTAAGTGATGTATTTTTTCAGGTATTTCATTATAGGAATAGAATAGATTTAGAAAAAGGATCAATTAAGGCTTTTTTAGCAGTAGTAGCTAAGAGGAAAGCTATAGATATGCATAGAAAAAACAAGAATAATAACCATATACCGATAGATGATGTATCACAAGATTTACACAGTAAGGAAGACGATGTGTCACATTCAATTTTATTAAAGGAAAGTAATATTCAATTAATAAATGCAATAAAGTCGCTGGGAGATCCGGATAGTGAAATAATTATAAGGAAATATTACTTTTATCAAAGTTCAAAAGATATATCTAAAGACCTTGGTATAAAAGTTAATACTATTGATAAGAAAGTATCTAGATGTATGCAAAAATTAAGAAATGTTTTAGGAGGGATTTTATAAATTGGAAGATAAATTATTTGAACAATTAGATAAGCTAGACATTAGTGATACTGATTTATTATTAAAAGAAGATATTAATTTATCATTGGGTATTTTTACAAGAAGACGGATTGAAAAATCTATAAGGAAAAAAACGGGTTATTACAAAGAAACGAATCTTCTTAAAGATAAAATTTATAATATTTTAGGATGTATCTTTATGAAGAAAAAAATAGCATTGGCATTATCAGCTGTAATTATTTTAAGTTTAGGAGGCGGTGGATATGCATATGCTAAAACTCCAGTGGCATATGTCAGTCTGGATATAAATCCAAGCGTCGAATTGGGCGTAAATGGATTTGATAAAGTAGTATCTGCTGAAGCATATAATGAAGATGGTAGAAAAGTATTGGAAAATACTAATTTAATTAATTTTAATATTAATAACGCTGTTAGTTCTGTAATATCAAATGCAATTTCTTATGGATATATAAAAGAAGACGGTTCATCTGCAATTGAAGTTACTACAGCTACAGATAAAAAAAATATTGCAGATGGCTTAGGTGAATCACTAAAAGAGACTATTGATAAGACATTGGAGAATAATGATGTGGAAGCAGAAGTTGAAAATGAAAATGTAGCGCTTGCAAGAAGAGATGAAGCAAGGCAGCTTGGTTTAACACCAGGGAAGCTGAATTTAATAGAAAAGCTTCAGGAATTAGATTCAACTATAAAAATAGAAGATTATAAAGACACCTCGATAAAGAGTATAGTAGAAAAGACTAATGAATTAAGAAAAAGTAATGGAAATAATGGCACTTCCAATGATGCTAATTTAAATACTAATGTAGATGGAGATGGAGATGAAAGCTTTGATAGTTCTTCAACAACAGAAAACAATGAAGAAAATTCACCTAATTCTTCAAATGATTTGAATGGATCAGAAAAAAGTAATTATGGAAATGATAAAAAGGAAGAGAACAGCGGCAGTAATAAAGAAAATAAGAATGTAGATCAAATAATAAGAAGGAAAATAAAAATGTAAATTCACAAGGCAATAATAATTCATCCAAAGTAGAAGGTAATAGAGGTAAGAACAAATAGTTAAGGCAAAGTTAAAGCAATACCTATGTGGTAAATAGATAAGAGGATATATCAAGAAAGATATTAAGATAATATGCTTATAAAAAAATCCTCTGTACTATATTAAAAAAAGATTTAAAATATCTCGAAGATTAGATTATTATGTGTAACTTTCGAGATATTTTAAATTTAGCAAAAAAATGTATGTCAAATTATATAAATTGGTTGTAATAGATATTTGCATAAGGTTATAATGCTAGTGAAGGATGTGATACTATATGAAGAAAATAGTTTTAGGTGGAGGTTGCTTTTGGGGAGTAGAAAAACTCTTCTCAATGACACCAGGGGTAGTAGAAACAGAAGTAGGATATGCAAATGGAAAAACAGAAAATCCAACATATGAAGAAGTATGCAAAGATGATACAGACTTTGTAGAAGTATGTTACATAACATATGATGAAAAAGCAGTTTCGTTAGATACTTTATTAGATAAATTTTGGAGTGTTATTGATCCTACAACAGTAAATAAACAGGCAGGAGATGTTGGAACTCAATATAGAAGTGGAATCTACTACATTGATGATTCTGATATTGATATAATTAATAAAAGCAAAATGAAAATTCAAGAGAAATATAAAGAACCAGTTGTAACTGAAGTTAAACCACTAGAAAAATATTATACAGCAGAAGAATATCATCAAGATTACTTAGAGAAAAATCCTACTGGATATTGTCATATTAAATTTAACTAATAGAGCCTTCTTAGAAGGCTTTTTTTATTAATGTTTTATAATTGTAATTTAAATTATCTGAGGATTTAACAAATATATATTAATTGACTATTTCCACAATGTGGAGAAAAGATGTGTTGAATTATATTTTACATAAATATAAAATAATTTATATTTATGTAATAGGAAAATATTGACTTTATTTTATAAAAGAATATAATAAATATATAAAACAAAAAATAAACATAATAAAAATTGTTTTTTGAAAAGGATTACTACAAGTTATTGGGGATAAAAATAAATTTTGAAAAAGAAATATTACAAACAATTAAATTTTTCTTTTAAAAAAATATAAAGCAAAATGATTTTTATTAAACTAATATTTAAAATGAACGCAGAAGGTTTAATAAATTAGGGAATAAGCAAAAATTAATATACTTGATTTTGTACACTATTCTTTTGAGTAAAGGAGTAAAAATTTATTTGACTTTTGGTTCAGAAGAATAATGATCATATAATATTTAAAAATATATTCATAAATATACTGGGAGGCATATAAATATGAAAAGTGTAAAAATATTAAAAAAGCTTGCAGCCATTGTTGTTGCAACATCTCTCTCAACTACAATGCTAGTTGGATGTGGAGGAAGTGCTAGTACAAGTAGCAAGAGTGGATCGGATTCATCATCAGGAGACGAATTGCAAATGTGGACATTTGAGGACGTGCATGCGACCTTCTATAAAGAGATGTTAGAAAAATGGAATCAGAAAAATCCCGATAAGAAGTTAAATATTAATTTTACAGTTCTTCCCTATGATGATATGCATAATAAATTGCAATCTGCGCTCTTGTCCGGACAAGGCGCACCAGATGCATGTGATATAGAAGTAGGTAAATTCCCTAACTTTTTAAAAGGAGAGCCACAATTAGAGACACTAGATGATGTCATTGCTCCGTATAAGGACAAGTTAGTTAAATCTCGTATTGATCTTTACAGTAAAGATGGACATAATTATGGATTACCAACACATGTTGGAGCATGTGTTGCATACTACAATACTGAACTTTTAGAAAAAGCAGGAATTGATTATAAATCCATAGTAACTTGGGATGATTTTAAAGCAGCAGGAGCTAAATATTATGCTGCAACCGGTAAGAATTTCGGTACAGCTGATACAAGTGCACAATGGCAAGAAGCGCTTATGTTAGCAGAACAAAAATCTGACTTTACTGATACTGATGGCAAGCCACAATTAAACAGTCCTCAAATGGTTAAAGCACTTACTACGTTAAGAGATTTACAAGATGCTCATGCAATTGCTACTATTCCAGGTGGACAGCCTGATACAACAGATGCTGAAGGTGCAATAAACAATGGAGACTATGCAGTTGTAATTAAAGCTTTTTGGTATATGTCAAGATTTTTACAATATATGCCTGATCAAGCAGGTAAATGGGCAATTGCTCCAGCTCCAGTATTCGAAAAAGGTCAACCACGCTCTGTAGGTCTTGGTGGTACTGGCACAGTTGTAACTAAAACGGCTAAAAATAAGCAAAATCTTAAAGAATTCTTAGCATATGCAAAACTTTCAGATGAAGGTGAACAAGCAATATGGGAAGAATTAGGGTTTGATCCATGTAATACGGATTTATGGACTAAAAATGACATTACTCACAATCCAGATAATAAATATGTAAAATACTTCAAAACTAATCCTTTTGATACATTAAATGAAATCAAAGATGAAATACAATTAATTAAATCAACTGATGCTAGTCCAAGCATTTATAATGTACTAAGCACAGTTACTTTAAATAGTGTATTTGAAGATAAAAAGGATATAAAACAAGCATTAGATGAAGCACAACAACAAGTAGAAAATGAAATGCAATAGTTAAATATTTATACAGAGAAGCTATTTTATAAAAATATTAAGCTTAAAAAATGGTTCCTCTGTATTGTTTAAATGTGTAATGGGAGGAAATCGGACAATGGTTAAGAGATTTATATATAATAAAAAAGTAGCACCATATGTATTTATATTGCCATTTATGCTTGTATTTTTACTTTTTTTCATTTCTCCAATGATAAATACAGTAATAATGAGTTTTGAAAATGTATTACCAGGGTCAAGGAAATTTGTTGGTTTTGAAAATTATACAAAACTACTAGGAGATAAGGTGTTTTTAATAGCACTATGGAATAGCTTTAAATACATGGTATGGACATTGATATTACTTATTCCAATTCCAATGATACTAGCGTGCATAATAGATAGTAAGTTAATGGTTGGAAAAGAATTTTTTAAATCTGCATTATATTTACCAGCTTTAACATCTGTGGCTGTAGCAGGTATTGTATTTAGATTTGCTTTTGGAGAACAAGCTACTTCGCTAATGAATAAATTTGTTGCACTATTTGGAATGGAACCATTTAAATGGTTAAAAAATGGAACTACAGGATTTATAGTATTATTATTTTTAGCATGTTGGAGATGGACAGGTGTTAACGTGTTATATTTTTTATCAGGATTAAAAAATATTCCGGCAGAATTATATGAATCAGCAAATATTGATGGAGCTAGTACGTGGCAAAAGTTTAAATATATAACAATTCCTCAACTTAAGCCAACAACAATTTATGTACTTACTATATCTATATATGCTGGACTTGCAATGTTTATGGAAAGTTATATGGTGTTCAATGGTAATAATTCACCTAATAATATAGGTCTTACGATTGTAGGATATTTATATAGACAAGGTATTGAAAAGAATGCTATGGGATATGCATCTGCTGTAGGTTTAGTATTGTTTATTATTGGAATGGCAATTAATTTGGTACAACTAAAACTAAATGGAACATTTAAAAAGGGGGATTAGTATGCAAAGTAATATAAGTTTAAGTAGTAGAAAAAATAGTAAAAAAACCACTCAAAATATGGCAAGGAGCAGAAAGAGGTTACCAACGAGAATATTAATTTTTATGCTTTTTGCTTTCATAGCTGTAATAGTGCTAATTCCTTTTTATACACTTTTTATTTCTACTTTTAAAGATGGTGCTTTAGTAATAGCAAATGGTATGGATGTATCAATTGATACTGCTAAAATGTCACTTAAAAATTATATGATTTTATTTACAGAAAAAAATAGTTTATTTACATGGTTTTTTAACAGTTTGTTATTAACATTATTACAGGTAATTCTTCAATTGCTTATCAGTGCATTTGTTGCTTATGGATTTGCAATGTATGATTTTAAAGGAAAGAATTTTTTGTTTATATGTGTATTATTTGTTATGATGGTACCTTTTGAAATTTTAATGTTGCCTTTATATAATCAAATAAGCGATATGCATTTAACAAATACTTATGCTGGAATTATATTACCAACCATAGCAAGTGCTTCAACTATATTTTTCTTTAGACAATATCTATCTGGAATTCCAAGAGATCTTGTTGAAGCAGGAAGAATAGATGGAGCATCAGAATATGGGATTTTCTTTAGATTAATTTTACCTATAATGAAGCCGTCTTTTGCAGCAATGGCAATTTTAAATGCAATGTTTAGTTGGAATAATTTGTTGTGGCCGATGTTAGTATTGAAAGATAGTGGGAAGTTTACTTTACCAATAGGACTAAATACCTTATTAACACCGTATGGAAACAACTATAATTTATTGTTCGTAGGTTCTTTTATTTCAATAATACCAGTATTTATTCTATTTGCATGTTTCCAAAAATATTTTGTTGAAGGTATGACAGCGGGAGCAGTAAAAGGATAATATTTAAAATATTAAATGCAAAATTGATAATTAATTTAGGTAGGCGGTTGATAATATGAGTAAATTAATAATTAATACAAAAAATAAAAAAAGCAAAATAAGTAAAGAAATTTATGGACATTTTTCAGAGCATTTAGGACGATGTATTTATAATGGGATATATGTCGGGGAAAATTCTAATATACCTAATGAAAATGGTATGAGATGTGATGTGGTAAAAGCGCTAAGAGAAATTAAAATACCAGTACTTCGCTGGCCGGGAGGATGCTTTGCAGATGAATATCATTGGAAGGATGGGATTGGGCCAAGAGAAAATCGAAAAAAGATGGTTAACACTCATTGGGGAGGAGTTGTAGAAGATAACAGCTTTGGTACTCATGAGTTTATGGAATTATGCAGACAATTGGAATGTGAGCCGTATATTAATGGAAATGTTGGAAGCGGCACAGTGCAGGAAATGTCAGAATGGATTGAATATTTAACTTTTGATGGTATTTCTCCAATGGCAGAATTAAGAAAACAAAATGGACATGCAGAACCTTGGAAAATTAAATATTTTGGTGTTGGAAATGAAAATTGGGGCTGTGGCGGAAATATGACTCCAGAATTTTATGGCAATATGTTTAGAAGATATCAAACATATTGTAGAAATTACGGAGATAACAAGCTTTACAAGATTGCTTGTGGATCAAATATAGATGACTATAATTGGACAGAAGGTGTAATGAGAGTAGCATATAAATTTATGGATGCACTAACTCTGCATTACTATACTCATCCATGGGGATGGGAAAATAAAGGATCAGCTACAGATTTTGATGAAAAGGCTTGGTATGTTACTTTAAATAAAACATTAAAAATAGAAGAATTAATTGAAAAACATCTTGAGGTTATGAATAGATATGATTCAGAGAAGAAAGTAGATTTAATAATTGATGAATGGGGAGGGTGGTACGATGTTGAACCTGGAACAAATCCCGGTTTCTTATATCAACAGAATACTATGAGAGATGCATTGATTGCAGGAATTAATTTAAATATTTTTAATAAACACTCTGATAGAGTGAAAATGGCTAATTTAGCACAAGTTGTTAATGTACTTCAATCTGTAATATTAACTGAGGGCGAAAAGATGATATTAACTCCAACTTATCATGTGTTCAACATGTATAAAAATCATCAGGAATCTACTATGGTTGAAAGTTATATAGAAACTAAAAATATTGGAATTGAAAAAGAAAATATGGTTCCAAATTTACAGGAATCAACTTCAATGGATGAGGAGGGAAAAATAAATATAACAATAAATAATTTATCTGTTAGCGAAAACTATGATATAGAAGGAATCATAGTAGATAGAGAAGTTAAAACTGTAAAAGCAAATATATTAACCAATAAAATGGAGGCCCATAATACATTTGATGAGCCAGAAAATGTGAAGCCGGAAGAATTTACTGATTTTACTATAACTGATAAAGGATTAAACTTTACAATTCCAGCCTGCAGCGTGTTAAGTTTTATAATAGAATAGACATTAAAATGGAAAATAGAATTTGTAGACGATGCTTGTTAGATGAAATATTCGAAGTAAATGAATATAAAAATATGCAAGAATATATTAGAAACATAGATAAGCATATAAAGACAGAAGATGATGAGTATAAAAGAAGATTAAATATTTGCAGAGAATGTGACAACCTCGTTAATGGGATGTGTAAGATATGTGGGTGTTTCGTTGAAATGAGAGCGGCAGTAAAAAAGAACTATTGTCCTGGTATTAGGAACAAGTGGTGATAGTAATATCAAAATAATAGAAGTCGAGTTAAACTGTCTCTTATTATTTTGGTTTAAATATGAATTGTTTTATCTAGAATGCTGCTACAAATAAATATATCGCAAACATAGTTTTACCAAAATTAATTTCATAAATCTAATTAATAATTAGGGTTATGATCTATACTAATAAATTGATTATCACCAAAAAGGGAGGGGAAAAATGACAAAAGCAATATACAAAAATCCAATTGTTATTCAAAGAGCAGATCCATACATTTATAAGCATAATGATGGATATTATTATTTTACAGCTTCGGTGCCAAAATTTGACGAAATAGAACTTAGAAGATCTAAAACAATTCAAGGATTGCAAGATGCAGTACCAATGATTATCTGGAAAAAGCATGATAGTGGTGAAATGAGCCAATTAATATGGGCGCCGGAAATTCATTATATTCAGAAGAAATGGTATATTTATTTTGCAGCAGCTCCAAGTAAAGAAGTTACTGGTATTACCTTTAATCATTGTATGTATGTTTTAGAAAACTATAATGAAGATCCGCTAACAAATAATTGGGTTGAAAAGGGAAGAATAGATACTGGATGGAATACTTTTGCTATAGATGCAACTACTTTTGAACATAGTAATAAGCTCTATTATGTTTGGGCGCAAGAAGATCATAAAGTAGAATCTAATTCTCATTCAAATATTTATATTGCTGAGATGAAGAATCCGTTTACATTGAAATCTAAGCCGGTATTATTATCAAAACCAGAGCTTGAGTGGGAAAGAAAATTATACTGGGTGAATGAAGGACCAGCTGTATTGAAGAAAAATGGTAGAATATTTTTAACGTATTCTGCGAGTGCTACCGACGAGAATTATTGCATTGGGATGCTTACAGCGAATGAAGAGAGTGATTTACTTGATCCTTTATCATGGAAAAAATCTAAAAAACCTGTATTTAAAACATCTTATGAAAATCGTCAATATGGACCAGGACATAATAGTTTTACGGTCTCAGAAGATGGAATGGAAGATCTTTTGGTTTACCATGCTAGAAATTACAGCGAGCTAAAAGGAGACCCGCTAAGTGATCCTAATAGACATACTAGAGTTGAAGTGATTAAATGGAATAAAGATGGAACTCCAAATTTCGGAAAACCATCTTCTGATGCAAGAGTTTTTCAAGTTTAATATAATTTGAGAAAATAGTTTATACATGAATTGATTAAAAATACTTTTGATTTTATAGCAGCCGAAATAATGGGATTCCCAGTATTTCGGCTGCTATAAAATGTAGAGGTAGATTATAAAAGTAAGAAGTGTAATTGTTAATATATTATTCGGTTATAGTACTATAAACAAGTCTGATACTTATTCCTTGACTATAATTACCAAAGTTTTTTCCAAATATGGTCAAACCACCTACATGTTTTGTATCTTCTGGAACAGCTAATTTAAGTAGTATATCGCTCTTATAATTTAATTCTAAATCTTCTAGAGTAATATCTGAAGTTTTAATTCCATCTATAAAGGACCCAAAGGAATTAATTGTTAATAGTTTTAATAATCCATATTGATTCCAATTGGGAAGCCACCATGATGGAGTTAAAATACCTTTACTGTCACCAAAATCTCCAGGACTAGTCCAGCTGCCTATATTTTGATTATTAATAAAAAAATGTATATCAGAAGGCCAGATACTGCATGAACCTGGAGCTTCCGAACTTATTTCCATAGAGATTTGTAACTCTGAAAATCGTTCACTAGGTTTTAAATAATTTGGAATTCTATACTCGATAAAACCTTTAGTAAACCATAATATATCTGCATTAATTCTTTCTGGATCGGCAAAATAGCTAGGATTATCTACTTCTCCAATGAAAGTATCTTTAGTTGCAAGACCACAAGTTGGAGCGATATCGTAATTAGAATAGTGTCCTATATTTAAATCTATATCATACGAATTTTCAACATCTTGTGTACCTATATCGATTATAAATTTATCCTCGTGAATTGAACAAATTTTTTGAAGGCCATGCTTTCCAGTAACATTTGAAGTTTTTATTAAACCACAGTCTTCTAATTTTTTTATGTGCATGGTGACCGCACCATTAGTTAAGTTGAGTTTCTCGGACAATTCATTCATGTTTAATTGTTTATATTGAGATAAAATATCTAATATATCTATTCTTACATCTGAGCTTAAAGCCTTGAAAAGTGGCAAACTGTCTTTTAAGTTAGTAATATGAATCATAATAATCACCTCTAAAAGTATACGTTTAATATATTCATATAAATATAAAATCTAAGAACATATTAATATTAAAAAATATAAATAGTTAATTTTTTTATATGTATATGTTTTATAGTTAGATATAGCGTTATATTAAGGTCATTATACTATTTAATATAGTAAAAGTGAATAATTGTTTTAAATATTTGTAAAACAAAATATCTAATTATTGTGATCTGTCTTTGAAAAGTAAGCTAATGAACTTATTAGAAATACAAGACTTATAATGAAGTTGATGTTTTTTAGGAGAAGATATAATTATAAAAATCTAACTTATATTGAACTTTTTTTAAAGTAAATAATAAATATCACTAAATTAACAATTAGTCTTTTATTTTGGAGAAAATTCTTTAGGTGATTTTGAAAATAGTTTCCTAAATGAGCGGAGAAAACATGAGTAATCATTAAAGCCGCATTGCATACAGACTTTAGTAATAGGTTCTCCTGTTGATATCAAATTTTTTGCCATTAATAATCTTTTTTGGTTTACGTAATTGTGGAGCGTATAGCCGGTTTCTTTCTTAAATTTATGCATAAGATAATATCTACTTATATAGAATCTTTGAGATAAAGCTTCTGTAGACAGATTTTCAGACAAATTATTATTTATATATTTTAAAATCTTCTCAATTTGTTTGTCATATTTAAGAGAATCTTCTTCAGTTATATACATATTACTCAAATGAACTCTATTTAAATATACAAGCAGTTGAATAAATAATGAGTTGCTTAAAAGTTTGCTGCCAAATTCATTTGAATTAAAAGAAGTCTTAAGAGATTCTATTATAAACTTTATATTATTCTGTAATTTGCTTTCAAGTCTAATGAGATTAAAGCTCTTTTCATTTGCTAATTTAAAACATGTCAAAAGGTCACAGCTATCATAGTTATGATTTTTAATGAAATTGGAATCAGCCCAAATTATTATACGTTCATAAATTTCAGAAGGATCGATAATCGGTTTATGAACATCATTATTATTCACAAGCAAAATATCCCAAGGCTTTAAATTATAAGCTTTACCCTCAATCAAATAAGTCACTTTCCCAGATAAAAATATTATTATTTTATTAAAATCATGATAATGAAATTCAAATTCCTGATTTTTCTTATCTTTCAAATGAAACAATTGAAAATCTTTATTTAAATAACCTGATTTATTTTTGATATAATCATTATTCATAAATAAAATCCCCTTTGGTCCTGAATGTAGTTGATTTTATGTAGCACTGCATTTAGAACACATACTATTTAATTATATGATAAAGCACTTTTTGCAACATATCAAGCAATATATACACTACTTACTGTAGAAATGTTGTATATAATGAGAATATAGCGAAATTAATAAAATGATTGGAGGAAGTAAAATGAAGCTATATGAGTTGTTAAAAGATATGAAATATGAGCTGATTAGTGGAAATGTTGATATAGATGTTGCTAATATAAGTTATGATTCAAGGAAGGTAATAGAGGGTTCGATGTTTGTATGCATAAAGGGGGCTAATGTAGATGGACATGATTATATAAAAGAGGCGATTAAGAAAGGCGCTTTAGCAATAGTGATTGATGAAGAATTAGAACTTAAAAGTAGAAATATAACACTGATAAAGGTTGAAAATTCAAAGATAGCGTTAGCAAGTTTAGCTAGTTCATTCTATAATAAGCCATCTAAAGAAATTAATTTAGTTGGAGTTACAGGAACTAATGGGAAAACTACAGTAATACATTATATTAAAGATATACTAGAAGCTAATAAAAAGAGAACGGCTATAATTGGAACTTTAGGGTATGAATTTGAAGAAAAAGAGGCAAATATAGAAAAAGTTAATCCGACCACGCCTGAAGCATTAGAACTACAAGGATTATTTAGAGAATTTAAGAATAAAGGTGCGGAGAATGTTATTATGGAGGTAACATCTTCAGCTCTAGCAAAATATAGAGTGGAGAATTGTAATTTTAATGTTGGGGTGTTTACAAATTTATCTCAAGACCACCTTGACGAACATGGCACAATGGAAAACTATAAAAATGAGAAAATAAAATTGTTTAAAAAATGCTCAATAGGAATTATAAATTTAGACGATAAAATCTCTGAAGAAATTATAAAAAAAGCTACGTGTAAAATTTTAACTTATGGAATAAATAAAGAGGCAGATATTAGAGCTACTGATATTAAGTATAAAAATGATTCGGTTTTATTTAAAGTTAACTTTAAGGATGTAACGAAAGAAGTAGAAGTAAACATTCCAGGAAAAGTAACAGTCTATAACGTTTTGGCGGCTATAGGAGGGTGTATTGGCCTTGGAGTGAGTATTTCTGATATTGTAAAAGCAATGCCAAATATTAAATATGTTTCCGGAAGGCTTGAAATGATAAAAAACAGTGCTAATAAAAGCGTAATAGTAGATTATGCTCATACACCAGATGCCCTAGAGAGATTATTGATGATGGCAAGAGAGACTACACAGGGAAGAATTATAAGTATATTTGGTTGTGGAGGAGATAGAGATAAGTCCAAGAGAAAAGTAATGGGGATGGCAGCAGGAATATTATCTGATTACTGCATTATAACCTCAGATAATCCAAGAAGTGAAGAGCCTATGAGGATTATAGAAGATATTGAAGAAGGGATGCTTAGCATAAATTCAACTTATGAGAAGATTGTTGATAGAAGAAAAGCTATTGAAAGAGGATTAAAACTATTAAAAGATGAGGATTTATTAATAATTGCAGGAAAAGGACATGAAAATTATCAAATAATAGGAAAAGAGAGAATACATTTTGATGATAGAGAAGTAGTTAAAGAACTTTTAAGATAAGTAATTCTTATTGGAAGAGGTCATTTAATATAAGTGAAATGCTTATTTTGAAGCAAAGAAGGATATTATAATAATGTTTGTTTAGATGAATTTTTTTAAGCTGTACTAGGAATATAGATATAGAAGACAAAGTATCGTATCCAATTTGTGCAGTTTATTTTTATATAAAAAATTAGTATGTCTATAATATTAGAGAATATAAAATTATAAAAAATAATGTTTTTGAATTATGATTTTAAGTTAATGTAGTATAATTTAGATAATAATAAAATTAATAGAGTTGCATGGAGGAATTGGCTGAATGAGAAAAGGTTTCAACATAGATGAGTTTTTAGGAAAATATCCTCAGACGAAAGAAATGATTTTAAAAAATAGTATTGATAGCGATAATTTGAAAGAAATCTATGAAGACTATATAGATTATAAGAATTCTTATGAAAATCAGGCAGGATTTATAGCAAATATTTTACGTTCGCAAAAAAATGTACATTCGGTTAAATCAAGAATTAAAGATCCAGAGAGATTAATAGAAAAGATAATAAGAAAAACTGAAGACAGAAAAAATAAATATGGGAATGATTTTGAATTTACAGTAGATAATTATAAGAACGAAATAAATGATTTAATTGGAATTAGAGTGATACATATATTTAAAGATCAATGGCAAGGAATACATGAATTTATTTTAAAAACATGGAAGGTTATCGAGATTACTGCTAATGTTAGAGAAGGTGATAATATTGAGGTTTTTGATGATCCAAACATTGAAGTAAGATCAAAAGCTTCGGGGTATCGTTCAGTTCACTATTTAGTAGAATTTTATCCAACCAATAAAAAAGTTATTGCAGAAATACAAGTTAGGACTATTTTTGAAGAAGGGTATGGAGAGATAGATCATAGGTTAAGATATTCGCATGATGAAATTCCGGAGATTCTTAAATCGAATTTATTGCTTTTTAATAGAATAGTAGGAAGTGCAGATGAAATGGCATCATTGATAAATAATATAAGCAAGGAATGGGGTGAAAAGGAAGTGAATTATAAGAAATTAATACAAGAGCAGGAAGCTGAAATAAATAGATTAAAAAGTAAAATGACATGGATAGATGTTGAAAATAATTCTTAATATATAAATTTAAATGAAATGCTAAAAACAATAATAAATCTTCCATTAAAAAGTGGTTTTTTCAATAAAAACATGTTTGATTTTGTCAAAATATGATATACTAATAGTAACCCTAATAAATATTCAATGATTACCCTTTAATAATTTTCTCTCTCTCGTAAAAGCAGTAAATAAGAAATTCTTATTTGCTGCTTTATTTAGGCACAATTTAAAAAAAATAAATTAATATTTTCTTTTGCATGTCTAAAAAAGACTATGCAGATAATATTTTTTTGTTATAATAAAACATGTATATTACATAGTAATTTTATAAGAAAAGTGCGAAAGTAATAAGTTATATTAAAATTAATAATAAGTTATTAGCGCATTTAAATTCTGGTGCAAATTGTATCCTAGAGATATTATTTTCTTTAATATGCTTAACTGGATAGTTTTTTATAATTGAGGATACAAATTTAAAGAGAAGGAGATTATCATGGAAGTTTATTTTGATAATAGTTCGACAACAAAGCCTACTGAGGATGTAATAGATGAAGTAGCTTTGGGTATGAAAGAGTTTTACGGGAACCCATCAGCTTTGCATAATATAGGTTTAAAAAGTGAAAGAAAGCTTAAAGAATGTAGAGAGATATTAGCTAGGACTATAAATGCCAGTGAAAATGAAATATACTTTAATTCAGGTGGAAGTGAAGGGAATAATTTAGTTCTTAAGGGGAGTCTAAAAGATGGAGTACATTTTATAACAACACCTTTCGAGCATGCTTCCATATTAAACACCATTAAAAAATTTGAAGATAAGGATGTTAAAGTAACATTCTTGAAGATAAAAGAAAATGGCAAGATTGATTTAGAACATTTAAAAAATTCTATAACTAAAGAAACTGTGTTAATTTCAATAATGCATGTTAATAATGAAATTGGAGTAATTCAAGATTTAGAAGAGATAGGCCAAATAATAAAAGAAAATAGTAATAGGGCTAAGTTTCATGTTGATGCAGTTCAAAGCTATGGAAAAATTTTTATAGATGTGAAGAAGATGAACATAGATTTCTTAACAGTAAGTGCTCATAAATTTCATGGGCCAAAGGGTGTAGGATTTATATATATTAAAAAACCTAATGCGCTCATTCCGTTAATAGAGGGAGGGGCTCAGGAATTTGGATTGAGAGCAGGAACACAAAATGTACCTGGAATTATGGGGATGAGTTTGGCTTCAAAAAATGCAAACCATAATATGAAAGAAAATTATGAGAAAGTTTTAAAGATAAAGAAAAAATTTATCGATAAATTAAGAGAGATACCAGATATAAGAATTAATAGCTTATTAAATGAAGAGTTCTCGCCATATATTTTAAACGTATCTTTTGTAGGTGCAAGAGGGGAAGTGTTACTTCACTTTTTAGAGGAAGCAGGAATATACGTATCGACAGGTTCAGCTTGTTCATCTAAAGAAAGGGAAAAAAATGGTGGAAGCTATGTTTTGAAAGCATTAGGCCTAAGTAAAGATGAAATATCTGGTGGAATTAGAATTTCTTTTTCTGATGATAACAGTGAGGAAGAAGTTGATTATGTAATGGAAGTCTTAGAAAAAGGACTTAAATTTTTAAGGAGGATTAAGAAATAATGAAAGAACTTATATTAGTAAAATATGCCCCGGAAATATTTTTAAAGGGATTAAATAGAGGGAAATTTGAGAGGAAATTAAGAGATAATATAGGAAAGAAGCTTGAAGGAATAACAGCAGAATTTATTCATGATAGTGGAAGATATTTCATTAAAACTGATGAAATAGAAGAAAGTATAAAGAGGATAAGCAAGGTATTTGGGATACTTGAGGTATGTTTAGTTAGAGAAGTTGAGCTAGATTTCAATAGTATACAGGAAGTTGCTTTAGAAAAGGTTAAAGAAGCCAAAGGAAGTACCTTTAAGATTAACACTAATAGAGCTAATAAAAAGTTTGAGTTAAATTCTATGGAAGTTTCAAGAAAAGTTGGAGGCTATGTGCTTAGCAATTATGAGGGAGAAATAAATGTTGATGTTAAGAATCCTGAAATTTTGATTAATATTGAAATAAGAAATAATTATGCTTACATCTGGTCAAATGACGATATAACAAAAGCTGTTGCAGGTCTTCCTTATGGAATGAATGGCAGCACAATGCTCATGTTGTCTGGAGGGATTGATTCTCCAGTAGCTGGATACCTTATGGCAAAAAGAGGCGTAGAAGTAAGCTGTGTTTATTACCATAGCCATCCGTATACATCGGAGAGAGCCAAAGATAAGGTTAAAGATTTAGCTAAAATATTAGCTCAATATACAGAAAAGATAAATCTATATGTAGTTCCGTTTACAGATATACAAATGGAGATAATAAATAAATGTAGGGAAGATGAGCTTACTATTATAATGAGAAGGTTCATGATGAGAATAGCATGTGTTCTTGCAGAAAAGTATGGAATAAATTCAGTGAGTACAGGGGAAAGTATAGGTCAAGTAGCTAGTCAGACAATGGATGGACTTGTTGTGAGTGATGACTGTGCTGATAGGCCAGCATTTAGACCATTAATAGCTATGGATAAAACGGATATAATGGAAATAGCGAGAAAAATTGGTACATATGAAACTTCAATTCTTCCATACGAAGATTGTTGTACAATTTTTGTTCCAAAGCATCCAAAAACTAATCCTAAACTTGATATGATAAGAAAAGAAGAAGAAAAGTTAAATATAGATGAGTTAGTGTCTAATTCAATTGAAAATATTGAAGTTGTAACATTTTAATTTAAAATAAATACCTCAGGAATTTCCTGAGGTATTTATTATTAAGAAAAATAATATGTATATAAATGTTATAACAAATTGAAAAAAAAGTATTTATATGATATAGTAAATGTATACGGTTTGTATATTAAATGTAATGAATAAATTGTATTATTTATCAAAAAAATTAATAGAAATGGGGAATAAATCATGATAATAGTAAATTGCGCATTAAGACAAGATGATATTATAGGAATAGTAGAAGATATTGCTGTAGACAATGAAAAAGTTTTTAAATTTGTAAAAAAAGAAGGACTTAAATTATTCTTCGAAAGTACTCTTAGTGATGCTGAAAAAGCAGCTTCATTAGCAAAACAAACTATAAAAGGTACTGAACTTGGTAAGGCATTATTCTTTAGTGTAAATGCACAATAAAATGCTCATTTAAATTATAATAAAGAAAAATAGGGATGTAACTAGAACAAGTACATACCATTTATTAATAAACTAAAATTAAAAGCCTTAGCAGAGTCTATAATACTGCTAAGGCTTTTTTGTTATTTTAAGTTAGTTGCTTCTTTTTGAAAATTTATAAGCATCAATAGGGAATCAATTAAAGTTCCATATAAATAGTTAGTGGATTTAAGTTAATAATATAATTTATCACTATGTTATATAATAGTGAAATAGGGGATAAAAATCAACATAATAGCAAATAATAAATAAAAAGTTAAGAGTAAATTAGGGATAGCACTATGAATTAAATATATTTAATAATGAAAATACTATCTAAAAATTAAATAAGAAATATGAAGAAATATTTGAAAAATGTGCTTAAAATCATTGACACATATTATGAAATGAGATATCATAATTTTAATAACAATTTAGCGTGCTAAAGTGATAGAACGATAAAGAGAATTAAATAGCAATAAGTAAATGGCGGGGTGGAAAATGAGTAAGAGAAATATGATTCCAGAAGGAACAAGAGATTTAATATTAGATGAATGTACTATAAAAAGAAATTTAGAGAGGAATGTTGACGGTCTTTTTGAAAAGTGGGGATACAAAGAGGTTATAACACCAACATTAGAATTTTATGAGACGTTCAATTATAACTCTCAGTCATTAAGAGAAGAAGATATGTACAAGTTCTTTGATAATAGAGGAAGAATATTGGTACTACGACCAGACATGACGATTCCTATAGCTAGGGTAGTAGAAACTAAGTTGAAGGATGTAGGATTACCCATAAAACTTCGATATACTTCGAACGTATTTAGAGTTCATGAGAGTCTTGGTGGAAAAAGAAATGAATATACAGATTGTGGTGTTGAATTCGTAGGATTAGAAGATAAAAAGTCTGATTTGGAAATTTTGGTATTAGCTTTAGAAGCTTTAAAGAAATTAGGCTTAAAGGATTTTAAATTAGAAATAGGAAACATTGGATTCTTTAATGGGGCATTTAGAAATTTAGAAATAGATCAAAAGTATAAAGAAATTATTGCACGGTTTATAGAAGATAAAAATCTAAAGAGTTTGGAAGAATATCTAGCAAATCTAGATATTAAAGATGAATATAAAAGATTCTTCAATAAGCTGCCATGGATGTTTGGAGATAAGCAGATCCTTGAAGAAGCAAAGAAATTAGCATTTAATGAAGACATAAAGGAAAATTTGGAATATTTAGAGATGTTATATTTTGAACTTAATGAATTAGGATATGGAGAAAATATAACTTTTGATTTAGGAATGGTTCCGGGTTTAAATTATTATACTGGGATTATATTCAGAGGTTATGGTGAAGGGGTAGGAAATACACTTTTAAGAGGTGGAAGATATGATAACTTAATTAATATTTCTAAAAGTAGCATTCCAGCAGTGGGGTTTTCTATAGATATTAACTCTGTAATTCCAATAGTAAAGCTTAATAATAATTTGCTAAATAAAGATGAATATAAGATATATTATTGTGAAAGGGATACAATTGAAGCTATAAGAAAAAGTGAAGAACTTAGAAGTAAAGGATATATAGTTGATTTATTGCCAAAAGACGATATTAAAGAAATAAAAATAGTTAAAAGTGGGGAAATGTAAAATGAGCATAAGCATAGCATTGACAAAAGGAAGACTAGAGGAAGAAACAATTAAAATTTTAGATAAAGCTAACTTTGATCCTTCAGAATTAAAAAATAAAGGAAGAAAATTAGTATTTAGAGATAAAACACAAGATATAAAGTATTTTTTAGTAAAGGCTGCTGATTCAATAACATATGTAGAACATGGTGTAGCAGATCTTGGGGTTGTCGGCAAAGATACCATTTTAGAAAGTGATAATAACTGTTATGAAGTATTAGATTTAGGCTTTGGAAAATGCGGATTTATAGTAGCATCATTGCCAGAAAATGATATATTCAAGAAGGTTGGGCATATAAAGATTGGAAGTAAATATCCTAAGGTTGCCAAAAGTTATTTTAAGGAAAAAGGCATGGATGTCGAAGTTATAAAAATAGAGGGATCTGTAGAGCTTGCTCCAATTCTTGGTTTATGTGATGGTATAGTAGATATAATGGAAACAGGTACGACATTAAAAGAAAACGGATTAGTTGTCTTAGACAGAATTTGTGAAATAAGCGCTAGATTAATTGTTAACAAGGCTAGTTTTAAAATGAAGCAAAATGAAATTTGGGAGTTTATAGATAAAATTAAAAAAGTTATTAATAATTGACAAAATTCATGAAATGTTGATAATTATAAGTATCATATTTTTAATAATTAACAAAAAAAAATTAATAAAATTGCAATAATGATTTTACATTTAATGTTTTACTGTTAGAGAAAAGGGGGCTATCTATTATATGTTAAGTTTGATAAAAATTACGGAAGGTAATAAGAAGAGCTTGATAAGTGAACTTAAAGGCAGAATTACAGAAACAGAGCAAGATGTAATTTTATCGGTGACAAGTATTTTATCAAAGGTAAAAAAAGAAGGAGATAAAGCACTATTTGAATTTACTAAATCATTTGATAAAGTGGATCTTAAAAATTTAAAAGTGTCCGCTAAGGAATTGGATGAATGTTTTAGTAAAGTCGATGATGATTTTCTTAAGGCCTTAGAAGAAGCAAAGGCAAATATAGAAGAATATCATAAAAAACAAAAATCAAATGGTTTTTTACTAACTAAGGATAAAGGTGTTTATTTAGGACAAAGAGTTCTTCCACTTGAAAAAGTTGGAGTATATGTCCCAGGAGGAACAGCTGCATATCCATCTTCAGTACTAATGAATGTAATACCTGCAAAGGTTGCAGGTGTAAGTGAAATTATAATGGTGACTCCGCCGGACAAGGATGGCGGTATTAATCCATATATAGGAGTAGCAGCTAAAGTTGCTGGAATAGATAAAATATATAAAGTTGGAGGAGCACAAGCAGTTGGGGCTTTGGCTTATGGAACAGAAAGTATTGAGAAAGTTGATAAAATTGTGGGGCCTGGAAATTTATTTGTCGCTACTGCAAAGAAATTAGTATTTGGAGAAGTTGATATTGATATGATTGCAGGGCCTAGTGAAATTTTAGTCATTGCAGATGAAGAATCTGATCCTAGCTTTGTGGCAGCAGACTTAATGTCACAAGCAGAACATGATAAGTTGGCATCTGCTATATTAGTTACAACATCTAAAGAGTTATATGAAAAAGTTGAAGTTGAATTAGAAAAACAAGTTAGAACTCTTGAACGCGAAGATATAATAAGGACATCGCTTAATGATTTCGGGAATGCTATAATTTGTAAGGATATTGAGGAGTGCATTGACATTTCTAATGCAATTGCACCTGAGCACTTGGAAATTATGGTTGATGATCCTATGAGATATTTAGGTATGGTTAAAAATGCTGGATCTGTATTCTTAGGAAGGTATTGTCCAGAACCTATAGGCGATTATTTTGGAGGAACAAATCATGTATTGCCTACAAGCGGAACAGCAAGATTCTTTTCACCTTTATCAGTTGATAGTTTTATAAAGAAATCATCGTTCATCTATTATTCAAAGGAAGCAATTAAGGAAAATGGAGAAAAAATCATAACATTGGCTAATAAAGAAGGTCTAACAGCTCATGCTAATTCTGTGAAAGTGAGATTGAATAATGGGAATTTATAATGAGTATATCAATGCTTATGATGAATATACCATAAATCTAGATAGTAATGAAATTTATCTAGAGATGAATGAAAATATATTAATGAAAATGAAATCTTGTTTAATCAATACAGAATTGCACAGATATCCTACAAATGAAATGAAAACTATAAAAGAACTATATGCAAGATATGCAGATACACAGAGTAAAAATATTATTGTAGGAAATGGGTCAGATGAAATGATAGAGCTTGTAATAAGCAAGACGATTAAACAAGGAAAGAAAGCATTAACTTTAGGACCTGATTTTGTAATGTATGATTTTTTTGTATCAAGATTTGGCGGTGAACTCACAAAATATGATATAGGTAAAACTATGAAGTTTAATGTGGATGAATTTATTAAGATTGGAGAGCAAGAAGATATTGATTTAATTATTTTTTCAAATCCTAATAATCCTACGGGAATAGGTATTGGAATAGAAAATATAGTTTCTATATTAGAGGCATTTAAAGATAAAGTAGTTCTTATAGATGAGGCATATTATGAATTTCATGGGAAGACAATGATTCCGTATATAAATAAATATAAGAATTTAATTGTTACACGAACACTTTCAAAGGCATGGGGGCTTGCGTCGTTAAGAGTTGGATTTTTAATTACTAATGAAGAAAGCATATGCGAGCTGTTAAATTATAAAGTTCCTTATACAATGAGTTCGTTTTCTCAAAATTTAGCTTCTATTGTTTTAAGGTATCCAGAAAATGTTGTTAATAATGCAAAGCAAATAATTGAACAAAGAGAAGAATTATATAAAAACCTTAAAAAAGTTCAAAAAAATGCTGCGATGAATATACAGTTTTACCCATCAAAAGGTAATTATATATATGGAAGAACACCACATAAGGATGCTCTTATAAAAGGACTTGAAGATAATGGTGTTATTATTAGAGATTTTAGAGATGATACCTTTAGAATTACTGTAGGATCTCCTATGCAAAATAGAAAAGTAGTGGATGTCATTAAAAAAATTTTCTTATACTAATTATGATAAGAAAAGCAAAAAAGCATAGTATCAAGGGGGCTGATATTTTGGAAAGATACTCAAAAAAAGAAAGAACAACAAATGAGACTAGTATTAAGTTAGAAGTTAATTTAGATGGAAGCGGAAATAGTGAAATAAATACAGGAATAGGTTTTTTTGATCATATGTTAACATTGTTTTCATTTCATGGAAAAATAGATTTGAAAATATTGGCTAAGGGAGACCTGGAGATATGTGATCATCATACAATAGAGGATATTGGAATAACTCTTGGAGAGGCATTTAAAGAAGCTTTAGGAAATAAAGAAAATATAAATAGATATGGAACATTTTATGTACCAATGGATGAGACTTTGGCATTAGTATCATTAGATATAAGTAATAGACCGTTTCTGGTTTTTGATTGTGATTTTAAAAGGGAAATGGTTGGTGAAATGGCTACTGAAATGGTAATTGAGTTTTTTAGAGCTTTTGCGTTTAATGCAGGACTAACACTTCATTTGAAAGTTTTATATGGAGAGAATGATCATCATAAAATAGAAGCGTTATTTAAAGCTTTTGGAAGGGCAATTAAAGAAGCTAAATTCAGAAGTGATGCAAATGGAATACCGTCAACAAAAGGAAGTCTTTAGGGCAGTTTACAGTTCTGGAACAGATCGCTGACAAGATTTGAAAAGTATATTTCAATATTAAACTGTAATTACTAACTTAGCGAATGGGGGGATTTAATGATAGTTATAATAGATTATGGGATGGGAAATTTAAGAAGCGTTAAAAATGCACTTGATTTTCTTGAACTTCAGAGTAAAATTTCAGCTAGTGCTGAAGAAATAAAAAAAGCGGATGCATTGATATTACCAGGGGTCGGTGCTTTCCCTGATGCAATGGAAACAATTGAAAGATTATCATTAGACAAAGTAATAAAAGAAGAGGTAAGTAAGAATAAGCCGCTTCTTGGAATCTGCCTTGGCATGCAGTTATTATTTGAAAAGGGCTTTGAAGGGATCGAAAAAAAGGGTCTTGGATTATTAAAAGGCAGTATAATAAAAATGAAGGAAGATAAAGAAAACAATATTAAAATTCCTCATATAGGTTGGAACAATCTAATATATAATCAAAAAGATGTATTATTTGATTCAATTGATGAAGGCGAATTTGTTTATTATGTTCATTCATATTTTGCTCAAAATTATAATGATGATGATTTAATAGCTTACAGCCAATATGGAGAAAATAAAATTCCAGGAGTAGTTAGACACAATAATATCATGGGGGCTCAATTTCACCCTGAAAAAAGTGGAACTGTAGGCTTGAAGATTTTGAAAAATTTTGGGGAGATGATTAAATGATAATTTTACCTGCTATAGATATAATTGATGGGAAGCCAGTTAGGTTATATCAAGGGGATTATGATAGAAAAGAAATAGTTGCAGATGATATATTTGAAACAGCTAAATCTTTTGAAGATATAGGAGCAGAATATATACATCTTGTTGATTTGGATGGAGCAAAAAGTGGAAGTAATGAAAATCATGAACTTGTAATAAAAATTGCTAATATGCTAGAAACTCCTGTAGAACTTGGTGGAGGAATACGTTCTTTTAATACTATAAAGTATTTGCTAGATAATGGAGTATCTAGAGTAATTCTTGGAACAATAGCCCTTGAGGATGAAGAACTATTAAAAGAAGCAGTAAAAGTGTATGATGAAAAGATTGCAGTTGGAATAGATTGTAAGGATGGGAAAGTATATGGTAGAGGCTGGCTTTCAGGAAGTGATTTAGATTATGTTGATTTTGCAAAGAATATGGAAAAAATCGGTGTTAAAAATATAATTGTAACAGATATAACTAAGGATGGAACTTTGGAAGGACCTAATCTAGAGATGCTTAAAAAGTTGAAGGAAACAGTTAATATTAATATTACTGCCTCAGGTGGAATTAGAGATATAAATAATATAAAAGATTTAATGGACATAAATTTATATGGTGCAATAACAGGTAAAGCAATATATGCAAAAACACTATCATTAAAAGAAGCAATAAAAGTCTCTAAAAATAATATAAACAAATAATTGAAAGACTATAATTTTTAGAATCGAGTTAAATAATAAAGATATATAAGTAGCTAATTGATAAAAGCGCAATTGGTAGAGCAATAAAATAGGCATTAGGACATTATGCAAGTATTTTAATATTATTGCAAATTGTAACTCGTAAATAACTGTAAATTGTAAACTGATTAAGGGGGGGCTTAAGGGATGCATACAAAAAGAATAATTCCTTGTCTAGATGTCAAAGAAGGAAGAGTTGTTAAAGGAATTAATTTTGAGGGATTAACAGATGTGGGTGATCCTGTTGTGCTAGCAGAACATTATAATAATCAAGGAGCAGATGAATTGGTTTTCTTAGACATAACTGCTACTCATGAAAAACGCGGAATAATGGAAAGAGTTGTCCAACGTGTAGCTGAAAAAATTTTTATTCCTTTCACAGTTGGCGGTGGACTAAAAACCTTGGAAGACATAAGGACAATATTAAGAGCTGGCGCAGATAAAGTAAGTTTGAACTCAGCAGCTGTAAGGAATAAGAAACTTATAAAAGAGGGAGCTTTTTATTTTGGAAATCAGTGCATAGTGTTAGCAGCAGATGCTAAAAAGAGAGTAGATAATACCGGTTGGAATGTTGTAATAAACGGAGGTAGAATTGATACGGGATTAGATTTATTAAAATGGATTGAAGAAGCTACCTCTCTTGGGGCTGGAGAAATTCTTTTAACATCTATGGATGCAGATGGAACAAAAAAAGGTTTTGATTTAGAATTGACAAAAGCAATAAGTAATGTAACTAACGTTCCGGTAATTGCATCAGGTGGATGTGGATGTTTAGAGGATTTTTATGATGTATTCAAAGATAATATAGCAGATGCAGCTCTTGCAGCTTCACTTTTTCACTATGGGGAATTAACGGTTAATGAAGTAAAAAACTATCTGTATAATAAAAAAATTCCTGTACGTTTGTAATTATATTATGAAGGATAAATTACATTTAAGTTTGGAAGGAGAACTTTAGATGGAAGTTTGTAAAAGAGTAGAACAAGTTGATTTTGAGAAGGGAAATGGATTAATTCCAGCTATAATACAAGATCATATAACTAAGGAAGTTTTAATGCTTGCATATATGTCAGCAGAAAGTTTAGGTAAAACATTAGAAGAAAATACTACTTGGTTTTATAGCAGAAGTAGAAAGGAACTTTGGAACAAAGGAGCAACTTCTGGACATTTTCAACATGTACAAGAAATAAAAATAGATTGTGATAATGATACTCTTTTAATACTTGTAGATCAAATTGGAGCTGCATGTCACACAGGAAATAAGAGTTGTTTTTATAGAGATTTATAATGAGTTAAAAATTAGAGGAATAATAAACTAGAAAACATCTTTTTAAGTAATTTAAAATAATATTGAATTTTGAAATTATAGATATATTGAAATTTTATTTAGTATCAGGGATTATTAAGGAAAGTCTTTGATTTTTAGGAATAGTTATGAATTTTTGATTGTAAACTTATTTGGATTCAAGTTTGGAGGATAAAGGATGAATGAGAATATTAAAGCTTTATATGATGTGATTTTGGAAAGAAAAATTAATGGTGGAGAAGGTTCCTATACAAATTACCTTTTTGAAAAGGGAATAAATAAAATATTAAAAAAAGTTGGAGAAGAATGCACAGAAGTTATAATAAGTTGCAAGGATGATAATAAGCAAGAACAAATAAATGAGATTTGCGATCTTACGTATCATTTATTAGTATTAATGGCTCAAGTGGGTATTTCAGTAGAGGAAATATCAGAGGAACTAGAAAAAAGAAGAAGCAAAATCAATAATTTTAAAGGGGAAAGAAAGCCTATAACAGATGTTTAATGTGAGTTTAAGGTGTTCTAATATTATGAAAAAGGATTGCTTTTTAAGTAATTCTTTTTTATTCTTTAGGAATTTATAATAAAGTTAAATCTATGGATAACTTATTGAAAAGGCCAATTAAGTAGGTTTTGTGTGTCAAAAAGAATAAAAAATAAATCTTATTCGCCTG
>NZ_LZZL01000069.1:0-31398 GCF_002006495.1 Clostridium sp. BL-8 | reverse complement strand
TACAAATGTTTAAGTCATAAATAGAAATTAGTTCAATTTGTTATTGCAATTTGTCTTTAATTATTAACCTTGAAAACCTTTATTTCTTATTATTTTCTTATCTTATAATTTTATTTATGGTAATTTTAAGTACTTAATTGTCATCAAGAAAAACTATATTGTAAGCCTAATACTCCCTTTTTTCAAAAGCCCAGCAACTTATAGCAAACAAAATTAGTGTATATGCAGTAAGCAAAGTCAACACATTCAAAATCTTTCCTGCCGGCATTGCTGCACCTATAAATAATTTATACCAACCTGTGTATGAAGTGAATACCATGGGATTAATTCTTGGAATAATAATAGATGCTGCAATAATAATTATATAACCTAATACAAACATCATCACAGTGCTAGAACTATTCTTGCACATTTGCGAAATTGCAACTGCAAAAAAAACTATTGGAATCATTGGTATAATTGATACTACATATGCTATAAGTGTTTCTATTATATTTACTGATTCTATTCCATTAAATGCAATACTTGAAATCAAACTTATTATTAAACAGATAAATAATGATAAAATAATATATAAAATAATTCCAAACACTTTAGACATAAAAATTTCAATTCTGCTTATAGGCCGCATGATTATTGCTTTTATAGATCCATTCTCCTGTTCTGCAGTAAATAAATCTGCTGCTGCCATTGCAATTATTAGCGGCAATATAAATTGCGTTAGTATTGTTAGAATTATAAATGGAGAATTAATAAATGACATTATAATGCTGCCTTGTGTAATTGCTCCTAAAATATTACTAAAAAAACTCAAGATACCTATTAGTATAAGCAGCACTTTGTATTTTTTTAGATTAAATAATTTAGTTATTTCATTTTTAATACCTGCTTTAATCATTTCCATATGTATCACTCCTTTCACTGTAGATAATTTTTAGGAAATATTTTTCAAGAGTTCCGCTTTCCTTTATTACTTCTTCCATTGTAGCGGTTTTTAATAATTGTCCTTCTCTCATAATTGCAACTTTATTACATATCACTTCTAATTCATGAGCAAGATGACTGGAAATTAAAAAAGTAGTACCGTTTGATTTTGCCTGATTTACAATAATTTCTCGAATAGCAACCATTCCTTCAATGTCCAAGCCATTAGCAGGTTCATCTAAAATAACAAGTTTGGGATTTGATAGCAAAGCCAGAGCTAAACCTAATCTCTGTTTCATTCCTAATGAGAATTCTTTAACCTTATCATTTTGATACTGCATAAGTCCTGTTTGTTTCAATATATGTTCAATCTGTGACGCCTTTATATTCTTATAATACTCCGCTGCAATTTCAAGATTTTTTCTTGCACTTAAATAAGTATAAACAGCTGGAGCTTCAATTAAACACCCAAGGTTCTCAAGTGATTTTTCACCATCTTTTTCAATAGTTCTTCCAAATATTTGCACATCTCCTTGATAAGATGTTATTAATCCTGTTATGATTTTCATAGTAGTCGTTTTACCAGAACCATTTGGGCCCAATAAACCATATATGTCACCCTCATTAATTTGAAAAGAAACCTCTTTAATGCCACGTCCGTTCTTATATATTTTGGTGAGATTATTAATTCTAAGTGCCATCTTTATTTCCTCCTAATTAAAAGGGTGACATAAGTCCACCCTTTTTGATTTTCTCTCTACTATTGGTTACTGTGTTGTTCTTTTCCGGCAATAGTAGTAACTTGTTTACCAGTTACATCAATTGTATCAGCTTTAGTATTTCCTACATCTGAAATCTTTGCATCTAAAGTTAATGTTAATTCATGAGAAGTGCCGTTTGTATCTGTACCTGTTATTACACCTGTAACATTATTATCTTTTAATGTATCTCCATCAACAGTCGCAGTCATAGAAATAGATTTAACATCAATATTGCTAAGGCCTGATACCTTATCCATTACTGCTTTTAGATCCCCATCACGACCTATTTTGTCACTATTATTGTGAGCTTTTTCACGATTACTATTTTCAACTGCTGCTGAAACTGCAAGTTTTGCAAGTTCAGGAATTTGCTCACCTTCAAGATTTACATTTATCTTATCTCCATCTTGAATAAATTGATTTTTAACATCACCAACTAGGGTATCTGTAACTAGTTCTGCAAGCTTTACACTGCTACTAGATTCTGATAGCTTTTCTTTTTCATCTTTTCCTGCTTTATTCATTTGATAATAATTTCCATCATTATCTATAATGAAAGTTCCATTTGCATTGCTACTTTCATATGTTTTACTTGTTCCATCAATTGTAGTACTAGTTTTTGATGACCTATTTTCATTATCAAGCTTCTGAATAGTATCTCCCGAAAAGATTACTGTTCCATTATCTTTTACTTCATACTGTGCATCGATTGTTGCATTTTCAGTAGTAACAATTGATTTTACTGCAGTTTTATAACTTTCATATCCAGAGCTTGATGATGCAAATGCTGTTGCACTTAAGGCTAAAAGTACTCCCCCTGCTACTGCTGAACCTACAATGGTTTTTAATTTTTTGCTTATCATAATTAATACCTCCATTCAACTTATGGCATATTCAAGAAAATAATAAGTCCGAATGTGTTCCTCATCCTTTATCCGTATATTCATCTCCTATGATGCCAATATACGCCATTACCGCTTATTAAACATACCCCTTACATGTCTGATCGCATTACACTCCAAATTCATTATTTCTTTTCATATGCCTAGCCCTTTTTTCTTGAGCATATCTAGAATATCATTCAATGTTAAACTCATAACCCTCAAAAGTTAAACAAAAGTTAAACTGTTAATAAAAAAACACTTTTGCATTAATGCAAAAGTGTCTTGTATCATTCTTTTAAACTTTGAATCTATATCCTGCCCCCCATACAGTTTGAATATGTATAGGGTTAGATGGATCTTTTTCAATCTTTTCTCTTAATCGATTAATATGAACTGCAACGGTTTTAATATCACCATATGCATCCATTCCCCAAATTCTTTCATATAATACTTCTTTACTAAAAATAACATCTGGATTTGTTACAAGAAATACGAACAACTCATACTCTTTATTTTTAAATTCAATTTCTTTTTCAGCTACATACACACGATGCGCTTTAGGATTAATTCTTACATTGCCAACCTGCATTTCTTCAGTTTTAACTGCGTAATTAGATATCAATCGTTCATATTGCGCTATGTTCGCTTTTACCCTTGCAACAAGTTCTGTAGGAGAAAAAGGCTTTGCTATATAATCATCGGCCCCTAGACCCAAACCTCTTATTTTATCTACATCTTCTATTCTTGCAGTTACCATGATTATAGGAACATCAATTGTATTTCGTATTTTCTTGCAAATTTCATATCCATCTATATTAGGCAGCATCAAGTCTAACAGAATCAAATCATATTCACCAGAGGATGCATGTTTCAAGCCTTCTATTCCATCTCCTATAATTAAAGTTTCAAATCCACTTATCTCCAAAAAATCTCTTTCAATTTCTGCAATTGATTTATCATCTTCAATAATCAGAATCTTTTTCAATGCTATTCCCTCCTGTGCTCTTCTGAGGCTCAGAATAATTATTAACTGTTCTGTTTCCTGTATTCCTCTGGGGTTTAGAACATTTATCAATTATTCTGCCTCCTTCACATTTAGGCAGCCTCATTATAATAGCAAGTCCGCCTTCTTTTGCATTCTCTGCTTTTATTGATCCACCTAATTGTTCTAAAATTTTTGCTGTTATAGAAAGCCCCAACCCGCTTCCCATACTTGGATTACTTCGAGATAGGTCAGTTCTATAAAAAATATCAAATAACTTTTCAAGCGCTTCCCCTGAAACGCCCGGTCCATTATCTTCTAGTTTAATAGTCACATAATTATCTTTGCTCTCACAGCTAATTCTCATTTTACCTTGTTCTTTGTCTTTATATTTCACACTATTTTCTAAGACATTTATTACAGCATTACGTAACTGCACAATATCTGCTTGAATATATATATCCTCAATATTTTGTATCAATGTAATAATGAGGCCCTTCTTCTCATATTCCTCAGAAAGATTAACTATCATATTAGACAATTCCTTTCCTATATCTACTTCCTCTAAGTATAAAGGAAATTCTCCAATATCTAGTTTAGAAAATAAAAACAATTGACTTACAATGTGTTCCAAATCAGCAGTCTTATTCTTTATGGTTTCCAAATAACGTTTTTGAATCTCCGGAGTAGATGCCACTCCTGTTTCTAGCCCTTCTACATAGGCTTTTATTGAAGTTAAAGGAGTTCGTAAATCATGAGAAATTCCAGCAATCAACTCTTTACGATTCGCTTCATCTTTTTGTCTCGCATTTACAGAATCTAAAAGACGCTGAGCCATTTCATTAAAATCAGAGCATATACCCTCAAATTCATCTTTTTCAGTATAATCAATGTGGTAATCCAAATTTCCATCACGAATTTGGTGTACTCCATATACCAAAGTATCTAACGGCGTAATAATACGCTTAAATACAAAACGTGTTAAAAATCTATTGGTTAATAATATTATAGCAATAATAAGTAAAAGCATTATTATTCCTAAGTTAAAGACTATTTTATCATATGCCCTATCCTCTTCTTTATTATGGCGAGTAAAATTAGTATCTTCTAAAATCAAATTGTATTCACCTGCACTTGCTTTATAAACAGCTATATTATCCATAAAATATGTATGGCTGCCATCCTGTGATAAAGCAGTGTCCAAAATAGGAGTACTTGTAATAGTAGATGAAGGATATATCAATTCATTACCATCATAAATATATAATGTAATGTTTTTATCTCTATTTTTTTCATTAATTCTATTTAAATCTATCTTTATTTGCTCAAAATTAGTGCTCTGAGACCAATTATGTACAATCATATTTGTCTTATCTATAGAATCATAAAAAAATTTCTCATTTTCATCGTGAATTCCCATTATCTCCATAACAGCAAACATTGTCCCACCTATCATTATGAGACCCAAAATTGCAGGTATAGCGAGCATTAGAAGATTTGAAATAAATAAACGTTTTTTAATTTTCAAATTATTCACCTCACTTTCTTCATTATGTCATAAGTAAATCTCTATTCCAATCAAATATTTAACTTTTATATTATTTTAAAATTATGTTTGAAATTGTTTCACAGTATATTTAATATCTTTAGATATGCTTAAATTATAGTTAAAAACTTTAGAACAAACCATAAATGTGATTTCCACACAATGTTTAATATCTAATAGATACGATGCATCACCTTTGGTGTAGCTATTTAACACTTTTTCAATTACTGTTTTAATTGAAGCCAGATTATTTCCTATAGATCTTTTATTGTTTAAGCAGCTTCTAAAATCATCTCCTAAAACATCATAATTTTCTAATAAATATTTTTGCAAATCGCGCTCATACTTTAAATGATATGGTATATTCCCCACTGATCCAGATATGTGAGCATTGCAGCAAAAATCACATAGATAATGTACAACTATTCCAAGCTGCATTGAGTAATAAGCATTAAACTTTTTAACTGAAACAAGCTTTTCTATTTTTTCAAGAACATAGCCGAGAGATTTCTGCACATAATGTGGATGTGTTTTAACATGCCAGCTTTGGTCAACCATCACAAGCCCAAAATTAAACATGAACTTTGAAAATCCTTGTGGAATGGTCTTTATATTATTATTAAATGCAAGTTCTGCTAATTTAACATGAGTTCTTACTTTCATGATTAAGCTCTCCTATCTTATAGTTAATTTTAGATTTTTCCTAAAGTATAAAAACTTCTATACTGAAATCTTTTGATTGCTTTCCTGCTTCAAAAGCATCTTTTCATATAATTTTTCTATTGTATAAGCAAAATGTTGAACAGAAAATCTTCTCGTTGATTTTATAGCCCCAAATGATAATCTTTCTTTTCTTAATGGATTATAAAGGATATAATCTAAAAAATTTACAAAGTCCTCTTGATTATTAAATGAATAGCCATTAATATTGTCTTCCAATACACCATCCAAACATTTATCTGCTTTTGCCACTACAGGTAATCCAGATGCTAAAGCTTCAATATAAGTAAGCCCTTGTGTTTCACTTTGAGAACTGCTTACAAAAACATCGCCTATTTGATAATACATGCCAATTTTATTCCAAGGTCTTTCTCCTGCAAAAATTGCCTGGTTACCTATTCCTAATTCTTTTGCCTTATTTTCCAAAATACTTCTCTCTGGTCCGTCACCAATGAGTACAAATTTAACATCTTCTTTTTCTTTTAAATAAGATTTTATAGCAATTAGAATTTCTTCGATATTTTTTTCTTTTGATATTCTGCCAATATATAGCATAACCTTATCTCCTTCTCCAATTCCTAATTTTGCCCGTAAATTTTGTACTATGTTAGAACTGTAATTATATTTTGAAAACCTATTAAGTTCTATACCTGTTGGAATAATAGAAATATCTTGTTTTACATTATAAGACCAAAGTAAATCCTTCACCTTATCAGTAGGAACAATTACTTTATCTGCAGAATTGCAGAAATTTATACTTATTTTTCTTACTGCCATTTTTGCAATTGGATCAAATACTCCAAGTTTTCCTATATAATGCGTGTAATCTTCATATATGGTATGATATGTGTGCAAAAAAGGAATATTTAATTCCTTGGCCATAGCCCTGCCAAAAATGCCAAGTGAAAATTCTGTATGTGTATGAATAACGTTAAGATTTAACTCTTTTATAAATCTTGCTAATCGTGGATTATAGAACAGTCCAACACGCCTTGCACTAACAAAAGGAATACTTGGCACCCTGTATACATTTTTTTCTTTACCGTCCGCCTTAGGATCTGTTGTAGTAAACACATACACCTGGTGTCCCCTAGCTTCAAGATTTTTTTTAAGCATTAATACAGAAGTTGCTACTCCATTGATTTGTGGATAATATGTGTCAGTAAAAAGTCCTATTTTCATTTTCTTCACTCCTCATTTCTCTCTCATAAGCACAGTATAGATCAGAAAGGTAAAATAGAAAGAAATCAAAGTTAAACTATTTATAAACTGAGTTAAAATTTTTTACTACTCAAATAAAAAAGCAGCTTTTACAATTTTTGCAAAAACCACTTTTTTAATTATTCTTATATTAACAATTATAGTTATATATGTCTATGTTATGCTGAACTAAAAGATTATTTTATTCATTACTTAATGCTTTATAACTTCTTAATCACAATATATATTTATATCCATATACATATATTAGAATATAAATTACAAGAAGGAAAAGCGCATATATGATATTATTATTATCGTCATTATTATTCAGTCTATCCTCAAATCTAGATAATGTAGTTGTTGGTACTGCCTACGGATTAAAGAAAATAAAGATAGGATTAATTGCAAATCTCACAATTGCAATTATAACATCCACAGGTACATTTTTATCTATGTCCATTGGGGTATATGTATCAAAATTTTTACCTTCATATATATCTAATAGTCTTGGTGCTGGAACTATTATTATATTGGGTGGATATTTTGTAACCGAAAGTCTAATAAAACTTAAATATAATAAAAATTCAAAAGAACTCGCATTAAAAGATATCGACGATATGATTGAGTATGCTGAAAAATCAGATTTAGATAATTCTGGTGATATAGATATAAAAGAAGCCATACTTGTAGCATTTGCGTTAACCTTTAATAACTTAGGTACTGGAGTAGCTGCAAGTATAACAGGAGTTAGTATTCAATTTACTGTCGCATTTACATTTATATTAAGTATTCTTACAATTAAGCTCGGTGAAGCTATAGGAAACAATGTATTAGGTACTTTCCTGGGAAAATACGGGCCATTAATTTCAGGCATTTTACTAATCATACTTGGTATTATTGAATTTTTCAATTAATATTCTTTTATTTTTAAGAATCAAAATTCTAAAGAATAAAATAGCTAAAACCACAAAAATCTTACAGAATAGAATTTTTGTAGCTGTACTTTTTCTATAAAAAACATTTCATTTAACTTAACTAATATTTTTTATAAATTAGAATTTAACATATACAATTTGTATATTATAGGCAGCTTACATTAAATTTCAAGTTAATGTAGACTGCCTAAATTACTAATCCATCGCTATTTTATAATTATAAAATCATAATAAATGTTCCTATTGTAATAAATATGCCGCCAAGAATTGTTTTTACAGTTACTGTTTCCCTTAATACTATAAAGGCAAGTATCATTGTAATTACAATGCTGAACTTGTCCACAGGAGAAACCTTAGAAACATCTCCAATCTGTAATGCCTTATAGTAACAAAGCCATGACAACCCTGTAGCTATACCCGATAAAATTAAAAATACCCAACTCTTTTGACTTATATTCGAAACTTGGTTCTGTATACCTGTAATAAAAACTATACCCCATGCCATTACTAAAACTACTGCAGTTCGTATAGCCGTTGCTAAATTAGAATTTATCCCATCAATACCTATCTTGGCCAGAATAGATGTAAGTGCTGCAAATACTGCAGACAATATTGCAAATGCAAACCACATGTAATTACCTCCTTTTAATCTTGAAAACATGAAGCCACCTCCAATATCAAAAATTATTCAACAATAAATCTACCTCATTACTAAAATGAATCGACTTTCATTAACTTTAAATCAAAAATTAAATATCCTGTATACTTCTGAATATAGTTAATTGATACTTTAGTCTAAGTTAGTAAAATCACTTATATACATATATTACATCTATTTTTTAACAATTGCTATAATTACCTAAAAAACATATGATATTCGGAATTGTATCTGATAAATTTATCCTATTATTTATAACAATTATACCTTTATTTAAATTTTAAATTTATTTACTTTCTCTGACATTTCCTTTGATGACAAATCAAGTGTTTCTGTTGATTTTGTAATTTTATGTGTAAAATCACTTACTTCTTGCAAGGTAGATGATATTTCTTCTGTAGATGCAGATATCTCCTCCGCAACTGAAGAAACTTCATCAATTCTTTCTATGATTAAATCTTTATCATTGTTTATATCACTAGACATATAATTTATCTTATTAATTTTAGAAGTAACTTCACCTATTGAACTTATTATTTCATCAAATGAAGTAATTGAATTATCAATTACACTTTCCTGCTTTTCAAGCTCATTGTCCATTAATTCTGTTGTACCTACTACTACACCTGTTTCCTCAGTAATACTTTGAATTAACTTGCCTATCTTATCAGAAGATTCTTTCGATTGCTCTGCTAATTTTCTTATTTCATCAGCTACAACTGCAAAACCTTTTCCTTACTCTCCCGCTCTTGCTGCTTCAATAGCCGCATTTAAAGCTAATAAATTTGTTTGATTTGCTATATTATTTATAAGACTTATAATTTCGTTTATTTCATTGATGTCCTTTCCAAGCCCTAATATTCGTTTTTTTACATCTGTAAATGAATGTTTCACTTCATTTACAGAATTTATTAACATTTTGAAATTACTATTTCCACTCATAGCCTTATCATTTATAAGTTCTGTATTCTTGTCAACATCTTCAATTAAAGCTACTATCTCAGATATTTTTAGACCAAAATCTCCTATATAGTTGTTCATGTTGGTTAAATTATCAGCCTGAGTAAGAGTACCATTTGAAACCTGTTCTATTACATTTACTACCTCCTTGGAAGAGCTTGCGATTTCGTTTGATAACTCTAAAAGTAAATTAGACTGATTATCAACTGTATTTGATGCAGATCTTATTGACTGAATCATAAATTTGATTTTTTCAACAGATACAGCTAATTGCTTTTTCATTACGCCGAATTCATTATTATTACTACTATCTATATTTATTGAAAAATCACCTTCTGATATAGTATCAAGATCCACAGTAAAGCTTTTAATAGAAATCTTAATTGCTTTAATAATCATAATTGTAATAGAAACCATCAATATTATGGATATTAAAAATAGACCTATGAATATTTCAACACTTTTCATTGCATTCATATTAGCATCAGACTGCAATGAGCCAGCATCCTCTTTACAATAATTAATCATCTCATCTATTGCACTATCTATGTTACTGCAGTTTACATCAAAAGTTTTAAAGTCTTCTTCATTTAGCTTTTGACCAGATGATAATTTTGATTCAATGGAATTCCAATCATTATTATATATTTCATAAACAGAGTTTACATTCTGTGCATATTCCTTTTCATTTTCATCTAAATCTCTATTTTCATAATTTTTAAGTAAATATCTAATTTCAGTATCAATTTCATCAATTTTTTGAACTTCGTCTTGTTTATATTCCATAGTTGCTACTCTTGTTATGTAAAGTTTTGATTCCATTATATCCGCTTTGATCTCTGAAGCCTGCGATATTGGAATTAATGAATTTGTATACATATCTTCCTGCATTGACTTTATATTATTAATTGTATAATAAGCAAAGCCTCCTAAAATCAATAATGCGCATATAGATATTGTTAATACAATATATAAACCTGTTTTAATTTTCAAATTATTAAATAACGACTTTATTTCTCTAGTTTCCATAATCATACCTTCTAACATCTGTTATTTCTTTTCAGCTAAATCATATAAATTTTCTACTTTGTTTCTTAATTTTAAATTATAAATGTAACTTGCTAATTTGAATGTTCTTTCCTATCGCACTGGAATTCAGACTCTACCCAACATATATAACGTCTCCCTTCTTAACACTAGCCATGTTTATTAGTCATAAGTTACATCAAATTTACAAGTATGAAAATAGTTAACTCTATACAAATTAATACTCCTATTACTAAAAACTTCCCTCTTATAATGCAAGATGATGTCTATTTTGGGTTTTACGAAAAACTTTTCATACATATTTTTGAATAACCGATATATTAATCATAACTAACCATGCAAAACCAGGTTATATTTATTTTACCAACCAATTTTAAACTATCAGCTTTAAAAAGTTAAACAGAAATTAAACAAAAGTTAAACTATTTATTAAATAAACAAAAAACACCTTTGCATATCACCATGCAAAAGTGTTTGTGGTAGATGTTCTGGCTGCTAAATCTCGTTTAGTTAAATAAAGAAATAAAAAGCTTTAAACAAACTATGAATAATGCCTCTTCTATAACCTTATAATGCTTATAAAAAATACTTTTTTAACCATGAGACTGCAACTATTCATTCTCAAAATCTTTAATATCCTTGTGTGTTATTGTAAGATAACCGATAAGAATAAAAATTATAATCGTTAAACATAGGCTAACCGTACCAGTTCCAAGTCCAAGCCCTCCTCTATCGTAAGGCACTCCCATCCAATCCGCAAACGAAGCACCTAATGGCCTCGTAATTATATAAGCAAACCAAAATGCAAAAATTTCACTTAATGATAGTAGCCAGTAAGACAACGCTGGTATAGCAATCAACACTGCAAACAGCACTCCCGAGTATAAATAACCTAAGTGCATTGTTGTTGCAGTCATATCTCCTGCTGCTGTACCTAGTGCGAACGTGGTCAATATAACAGACCAATAAAATAACTCTCGGCGCCTGGTGAAGATGCTGTGTATGGATAAAGTCTTTTCACTTAAATACCAGATTATAAAAATAATTGTTAGCGTAATCATAAAAAACATTGTTGAAACAATGTATGGTATACCTAATCCAACGTGTAATACATCAGCAGCCATGGTGCCAAAAATACTTACCATAATAACAGTTAACCAATATATCCACGGAACATATCTACGCACTGATATTTGTAATACTAACGATGCTATCAATGCAATTCCCGCAATAATTACTGCAATTACCGGATCTATATGATTAGCTAAATAATCAGATGCCACCTCTCCCATTCCAGTGGTCAACACTTTAATAACCCAGAAGAAGATTGTAATCTCTGGAACCTTATTTAACATTCTTCTACTTAGTGATAATTTTGCTCCAGTTCGTTGAGTTATTGAATTATTTTTTCTATTATAATTGCCGTTTTTCAATTATCTCCCCTCCGTATATCCATTTATTGCTTAGTTATATGTTACTTGCATAAATGAAATAGACATTTATGATCATTAATAATTACACTTGAATGTTCTTTCTTTATGATTTTTATAAAAATACATAAGGATAGCGATTATAGTGAAAATTAAAATTCCTATTAACAAGTATTTTTTTAATAGTCCATTATATGCATGCCAATTAGTTCCTAGAAATTTTCCCAATGAAATAAAGGTAGTAGTCCATATTAATGCTCCTATATAAGCATTAACTGAAAATTTCATATAAGACATATTTGAAATACCTGAAAAGTAACCCGAAAAATGCCTTACTCCTGGAATAAAATATGCTGCAATTAATAACCTTCTACCATGTTTTTCAAACCATATTGATATTTTATCTAATCTATTCCTATCCATGTGAATATAATGACCATGCTTCTTAAAAAATGATTCTCCTAATATTTTCCCTATGAAATATGATAATGTAACTCCTATACATACTCCGAATGTAGCAATTATTATGCTCGTAGTTATACTCATTTTCCCCTCATATATAACATATCCACAATAGGTCATAAGAACCTCCCCTGGCAAAGGAAACGCTATAAGTTCCAATATTAAAGCAATTAATAAAACAGCATATCCATAATTATTAAATAATTCTATTACAAATCCCAAAATTTTCACCTCACATATAAACAATTTAACAATCCGTTTTTACCTTTCCCTATTATCCAAAAAATACAACTATTTCTATAGAAATAAATATACTTTACCTTTAAAGCTCTCTTCTTATTTCAAAGATTAAGGAAATAATATAAAAAAGATAAAAGACTTAATTTCTTTTATCTTCTTTAAGTGCCTATTTTACTAAATTACTTATATTATAAACCGGCTCGTTAGCTTAACTTATCTATTTGCAGTCTTGTATAACGATTCAACTCCCAATCTTGTTGCTATTTTCTTCTCAACTATTTCATATAAATTATCAACTTTACTTCTTATTTTTAAATTATAAATATAATTTACTCCAACAACCATTACATATGCACCTATAACATCTGTAGGATAATGATTTCCAACATATACCCTTGAAAAACCTACAAGTATCGATATTATAGTTAATATTACACTGAGTACTTTATTATATTTTTCTAACCCTAATGCTATACTCATGGTTCCTGTAGCATGATCACTTGGAAATGATGCATCTTGTACATGTGGAACTAATAAATTTACTTTATTGTGAACAAAAGGCCTGTCTACATAATATATATTTCCTATGATAAAACTTAAAATCAAATTAATTACTGTTATAATAAAAGTATTAACAGCAGTTTTTCTGCTGTTGCAATTCTTTTGGGTTAGTCCAGTGATAAATACTATTGCAATAATAGCCATAAATATATAAGGTACATCTGTAGAAAAGAAAATCATTATTTTATCTAAAACTGCATTTTTATTTGCTAAATTATTTATTATTCTAAAAAGTTCCATATTCATTTTTATCTGTCCTTCCTGTAATATATTGTGACAAAGCAATTGATACTCTGCCGCACATTAATCCTAAAATAATACCTGCTAATACATCTGTTGGGTAATGTACATATAAATATAAACTTGAAAAAGCTTTTATGAAATTTAACAATTTTTAATACAAATCATCTTGCTTTGTTATTATGAACTCAAAAGATTAAAATCAGATTAAAATTCCCTTAAGTTTTCCTATAAAATAATTTTCACTTCACATTTTACTATTTTATTGTGGTCGGTAAATCTGCATATAATTTTAGAAAAGGAAAGATTTATTTCCTGTCATAATTAGAAACTTTCTGAATCACCAGTATCCCCCCTATTATTATGGATATATAAAAAAATATTGCCGGTACTAAAATATACCGACAATATTTTTAAATTCAGAAAATTATGTTAAAAAAATTTCATATAAATTTCTGTTTAAATCCTACAGAAATTAAAAAACTCAGAAAAAATATTTAAAAGAGCAAACAAAATGTTTTTTCCTTAGTTAATATTATGAATCTTTTTTACATTTTTTATTTTTACATGGAAACATTAAAATAATATTAAAATGATATTAGAATAACATTAGAATAGTTAATATGCAGTATTTGTTATTAATTGGTCGATTGTAAAATCCCACCTATTTATTAGTAGAATAAAATATAAACAATAAAAATTCCTTAAATGCTTTAAAAAACTAGATTATTAATACTTAGAGACACAGATATGTCACAATCTGTATTTTACATATATCTCTGAAACAAGTTACATATGTTCCCTAGATAGTTTAGTATACACTTTAATAGCTATTTTTATTATAATCTAATGTTATTCTAATGTTACTTTAATGTAATTTTAATTTTGTGGTGCAAAAATAGCATTGTACAAACACATTAAATATTAACTAACGGAGGAAACATTATGTTTAAAAGAAAAAATAAAATTACAGCTTTACTAGTAGCTGCTGCCTCAATTATGTCAGTAGTGCCAGCTATGGCAGCAGATTCTACTACCTCAAGATTACAATCTAATGATGGTAATATTACAAATGCAATAGCATATTCAGACGGTAAATACGCATATCAAGGCTACAAGAGCAGTGATGATACTGATGAAATTTATTATAATGATGGAACTCAAGATAAAGCATTAGATGACCTTTCAAGTGCAGATCTTAACACAACATATGCTGATAAATATGCATTTGCTAATGATGGCTCAGATCAATATTTAGTTGATTTGACAAATGGAGATATAAGCAGTGATACAACTCCTTCAGATGATATCGACACTGCAGCAACAAAATTACAAACTAAGTTAAATAAAGCTGACAGATATAAAAAAGAATCAGATATCACTGTAGATGCAAGTGATTTAGAAAATGGACAAGATACTAGTAATACAGACAGTACAGTATTTGCTATACCAGGAGATAAATTTGGAGATACTTGGTACTCATATGCTGTAACGCCAAATAGCTCCGATGCAGATAGTTATGTAGGTAAAGACGGTAAATTATATGGATTTACAGATGGTAATGGTAAATATGTAGATGCTTCTTACACTGCAAATATATATGCTTATAGTACAAAAGAAGGTAGAACAGTTAAAATTAACAACTATAGCAATAACTATAGTGATCAAGACAGTGATAGTGGATTATTAGCTACATTAGTTAAACAACCCGTTGCTTTAACTCAAGATAAAGATTACATCTATGCTTTAGTAACAGTTGCTATAACTGATACATCTGCAAATTCTAGAGTTACTGGTGGAACTACTACAGATTCAAGCGCTTATGTTGATGGCGCTGCTAATCAAACAGGAACTACAACTATACGTACTTACGTTCAAAAGATTTCTAAAACACAAGGTGATCAAAAAGATGATGCTTACCTTCCAAAAACTGTAGACTCTTACGAAATTGGTAATGCAGATGGAAAAGAGTATGATTCTGGAGACGCATCAGATGCATATACTGCCTTCCAAACTGCTACTGGTGTTAATGACTTAACACAAGTAACACAAGCAGATGTAATAAATGTAGATAGTAGTAGAGGAATATCTAGACCTAAGTTTACTATTAATAATGGAAGCTTAGTTGCCATTGAAGCAAGTACTGATAAGGTAGATGCAGTTTCTTTAGACTTTAAGAAAGATAAAGTAAAATTCTTAGCATATCCAGGATATAAGGATGATACACTTACTGCAACTACTACATCTGCTACAGCAAGTTTTGATACTAACAATAAAGTAGATACTTATTTAATGGAAAAAAATTCAGATGACAGCTTTGACGTAAATAATAATAGTGATACTGATTACACAGATTCATATGATGTTGACGTTAATGGAAACATTTGGGGAGTTGCAGATGGTAAAATCTACAAATATGAAAATGGTTCTATGACAGAAGTTTATACTTGTGATTCATCATTAGATTCAATAAGCGTTTATGATGACAATAGCATGATTGCTTGGGAAAATAATGGAGATATCTACACAACTGTTAATGGAGGAAATGCATCCACAACTACACCACCAGCTACTACAACAGGTACACCTGGTTGGACTCAATTAGCAGATGGAACTTGGAATTACTATGATGCAACTGGAACTAAAGTAGTTAATAACTGGGCTGATGTTGGAGGCGTTTGGTATTACCTTGGAGCTGACGGTGCTATGGCTACTGGATGGTTTAACAGCAATGGTACTTGGTATTACTTAAAATCATCAGGTGCTATGGCTACTGGATGGGTAAATGACAATGGTACTTGGTACTATTTAAATGCATCAGGCGCTATGGCTACTGGATGGATTAATGATAATGGTACTTGGTACTTCTTAAAATCATCAGGCGCTATGGCTACTGGATGGGTAAATGACAATGGTACTTGGTATTACTTAAATGCATCAGGCGCTATGCTTTCTAATACAACTGTTGATGGTTATGTATTAAATGCTTCTGGAGCTTGGATTCAATAATTCAAATTAAAAGTTCACATAATTACTAATGAAATAAGATTGTTAACGCTATTACACATTCTTAATAAAATATTGTATAAAATTTCCTAAAGTTTAAAAATATAAAAAAATTGCTGGGAGCAAAAGTTTCCAGCAATTTTTTATGCAAATTCTATTTTAATTATATTTCGTGTTAAGATATAACGTAATAATTATATTTGTCCCCTTTCCTTCTTCACTTTCTACCTTCACACTTCCTTGATGAATATCAATAATCCATTTAGCAATAGATAAACCTAATCCTGTGCCTGCTCTTCCTTTAAATCTTGATTTATCTATTATATAGAATCTATCGAAAATATTCTCTATTTCATCCTTAGGCATTCCTATTCCTGTATCACTAACAGTTATTTTTACAAATTCTTTATTTATTTCAGAGTTGATTACTATTTTTCCAGCCTCAGGAGTAAACTTCATACTATTATTAATAAATACCCTTAACATCTGCTTAATCATACCATAATCTGCAACAATTTTCCCAATATCATTTCTAACACTAACTATTTCATGGCTTTGATCTATAACGTTACTTTCTTTAACTACTTCGTCTATTAATTCATTAATGGAGAATTCTTTCTTCTCTATCACCTGAGTACCACTATCACCTTTTGCTAAAAACAATAATCTTTCAACCAAATCGGCCATATTATTAGCTTCTAATTTAATTGCATATATTGATTTTTCCAATGCATCTGCATCATTCTTTCCCCATCTATCCAAAAGGTTTGCATATCCTTGCACAACTGCAATTGGAGTTCTAAGCTCATGAGAGGCATCAGCTACAAATTGTATCTGCCTATTAAATGAATCTTGAAGTCTATCTATCATATTATTAAAAGTATTTGCAAGTCTTTTAAGTTCATCATCCGGGCCTGTTATATCCATTCTTTCTTTTAAATTATTAATGCTTATATTTTTAGCAGTTTCAGTTATGTAATCAATTGGCTTTAGCATTTTCTTACTTACTATGTATCCTACTATAATGGAAGCAACAATACCTATGAAATCAGCAATTGCCATGAGTACAAATACTATTTTCATAAAATTATATTCACTTTTCATATCTTTTATTATTTGGAAATATACTTCACCATATTCCTCACTATCATATTCAACACCTTTATATTCAAAATGTCTTCCTTTATGATCTAAGTGTATCTCATTATCATTTATATATTTAACATTATATTCAAGTTTGCTCAGATTTTTCGGAAAATTTTTTGATGTATTTATTAATTCTCCATCTTCTTTTATTATCCTTACATATATATCCTCTTTTGATGATATATCAGAGAATATTTTATCATTTGATAAATCTAATTGCTGGTCTCCTGCTGCAACCATATTTAATATTATATCTTGTGTATCTTCAATATCTCCATCTGCTTCAGTATATAAGTAATGCTCTATTCCAAATAAAATTGATGCGTCTAACACAATCAATATTAACGAAAACATAAGTGTATAAACTATAGTAAGCTTAATAGAAATTCTTGCATTATTAAAAATTCTAAAATTCATAATTACTCCCCTTTAATAACGTATCCAACTCCTCTTATAGTAGATATGGCTTTTTCATTAAATTCATCATCAATTTTACTTCTTAAATATCTTATAAAAACATCTACTACATTAGTATCTCCTGCATACTCATATCCCCATACCGCTTCAATTAATTGATCTCTTGTAAGAACAATATTCTTATTTACTAATAAAGTTTTTAAAAGATCATATTCTTTTTTAGTAAGTTCAATTTCTTTTCCATCTCTCCATACTTGATGTGTTCTATCATCCATAGTTATATCATTTACATTAATCGTATTAATCTCATTGTTTAATACTTTTTCCCTTGTGTACACCCTTATTCTTGCTAATAATTCTTCTATATCAAATGGTTTAGTTAAATAATCATTAGCACCTGCATCAAGACCTATAACTTTATCTGATACATCTCCTTTAGCTGTCAGCATTATTATTGGCACATTAGAGAATTCTCTAATTCTTCTACAAACTTCAATTCCATTTAAGTTAGGTATCATGATATCGAGAAGTATCAAATTGTATTCTGAATCTTTTACTTTTTTAACAACTTCTCTTCCATCATACTCCACATCAACTTTATATCCTTCATGCGTAAGTTCCATTTCAATAAACATAGCCATTTGCTTCTCATCTTCTACTAAAAGAATTTTAAAATCGTTCAAATTTATATCCTCCTCGTAATTAATCTGCCTTCCATATTTCTTAATTAATTTTCTACTCTTGATAATAAAATATTATATATTAATTAGTTTTTTATTGATATATATTATTTCTATAAGTTTCGAATCATTTATTATCAAAAAATACTTGGACATATTAAGTTAAACAAATCATTTTTTAATAATCTCATCTAAATACAAAAAGAGTTGCCGCAAAAACAACTCTTTTTAGAAATATGAATAAAAATTTAAAAGATTTTCTATAGATTTCTGATGACGACTTTCAGAAATCAAAAAAACTTCTAGAAAAATATTTGATGATGAAAGAATACTTTTCTTTTCGTTATAATAATAAATCTTTTTCTCTACTATTATTGCATTATAACATTAAAATTAGATTAAAATATAATTAGAATAGCATTAGAATTATTGATATTTTAAAATTATTATAATCTTTGTCTAATATAATACCAAATTAATTAACTTTTTCTAAGATAAATAGTTTTTTAACAATATCAACCTAAATTGAATTATTACCATTTAAGTAACACTGCACCTGAAGATAGTCCTGCTCCAAAAGCTACGAATAGAATAATATCACCTCTATTTATAAGTTTTTTCTCTAAGGCTTCATGCAATGCAATCGGAATAGTTCCTGCCTGTGTATTAGCTACTTTATCTATATTTACATATATTTTATCTTCATCTATATTCATCTTGCCAGCAGCTGCCTTTAAAATTCTCAAATTTGCTTGATGAGGGATAATAAGTTTAATATCACTTACTGAAATCTCTGCTTTATCTACAACAGCATTCACTGCTTCTGTAAATGCTTTTGTTGCAAACCTCATTATGCTTTTTCCATTCATTGTCACTTTCGTATTCCTATCAGCATCTGCTTCAAAAAACGGAGTCGCATCTATTTTATTGTTACATGCAAGAGAATTATCCTTATCTATAATACAATCTAAATATGTAGCTATAATCCCCGTATCTTCAGTATTTGATAATACTACTGCCCCTGCTCCATCTCCAAATAGCACCGCAGTCCCTCTATCTTGCCAATCTACAATCTGACTATTTACATCAACACCAATGACAATTGCATTTTTATAATTACAATTCTTCATTAAGCTTTCAGCAACAGTAATTGCATATATAAAGCTTGAACAATTTGTATTCATATCAAAAGCCGGAGCACTTTCTATTCCTAATTCCTTTTTTATATTTGCTGCTACTGTTGGTGCACATACATCTGGTGTTCCTGTAGCACATACGACTAATTCTATATCATCTTTGGATAGCCCACTATTTTTAAGAGCAATTCTAGCTGCTTTTATGCCCAAATCCGTAGTTGTTTCCTTTGTTGCAATATATCTTTGTTTAATTCCTGTACGAGTACTAATCCATTCATCACTAGTATCTAGAAATTTAGATAAATCATCATTTGTCACCGCTAATTCTGGTAAAGCACTGCCTGCTGATATTATTTGTATTCCCATTCTTTCACATCCTTACTTTATGCAGAACTTTTAATATCTGCATATATTATTCAATATTTTTTTAGAATGCACTAATTATAACATACTTGTCAAGTATATATAGTTAACATTTCATGAAGCTTTTTCACATATGAGACTTTATAGTTAACTGTAAATTATATCAGATCATTTTTCCTAATTATTGAATTTCTTAATTTTTTAATATTATAAAATTTAAAAAATATCTTCTTCACATACCAAGTGTTTTTAATATATCGTTTACATTTATTTTTATTTAAAAAATTATATTTTTTCTATTTTTTTATGTTGCATTTTATCATAATATGTCGTATAATATTAGTGCTATAGAGTTATTTATACATATTGAAATTACCCCTTATAAATTTCAATATCTCTTAACCCTTATATATACCCATTTATAAAAGAAACTAGAATACCCGCTAGTTTCTTTTTTTATCTTTCATTTCTAGATATCACCTCATTTGCATAAAAAAGAGGCTTTTTACACCTCTTGATATTCTATAATCATTTTTTACATTTATTTTATATTCACTCACTACATTATTATAACTTTACTATGCTCTATTTACTTTTAAGATATTCAATATACTTATCTCCCCAAATTTTAAATTGTTCCAGTACTGGCCTAAAAGCTTTTCCCAAATCTGTTAGTGAATATTCTACCTTTGGAGGAACCTCCGAATAAACATATCGATTAATCAATCCGAAATCCTCAAGCATTCTCAATTGTTTGGTTAGGGTAGCCTGTGTAATATCCCCAATTCTTCTTTGTAATTCTCCATAACGCAATGTTTCATCATTTAAATGATGCATGATTAATATTGACCATTTCCCCGAGAACACTTTTTGAACTGTAAAATATGGACATTTTCCAAAAAGATCATTATTATCTTCCATCATATCTCCTTCCATAGTATCCTAATAGATACTTACACAATATAAAAATCGTACTTGTTATTTATACTATACATGTTATCATTATTGTATAATTAATTTTAGCATGCAGATGTAGGAGGAGCAATCATTATGAAAAAAGCATTGGAATTTTTAAAAGAGAGTGGTACTTTTTACTTAGCTACTACTGAAGGTGATCAACCAAGAGTAAGACCATTTGGCGCTGTTTTTGAATATGAAGAAAAATTATATATTGTTACTAACAACAAAAAAGATTGTTTTAAGCAAATGTTACAAAACCCAAAGGTTGAAATCTCTACTATGAACAAAAAAGGTCAATGGATTCGTGTTGCTGGAGAAGTTGCAAATGATGATAGACGCGAAGTAAAGGAATTTGCATTAGAAGCATATCCAGCCTTAAAACGCATGTACAGCCTGGATGACGGGATTTTTGCTGTTTTATACTTTACTAAGGGAACAGCTTCCATCTATTCTTTCAACGGTGAAACTGAAACATTTTCATTATAATGTATAATTAGAAAATTCAACTATCAGATATATAAAAAAGATAATATAATTACTCAATTATATTATCTTTTTTTGCAAAAGCTATATGTAATTATCATTTCTAAATTACTTTTAATGTATTATTATCGTCTATTTACACGCCGTAACATAAATAAGTTTTATATTTATTTACTATATTTTTTAAACAAATCATCGAGTGCTTCTCTTAGTAGAAAAGCTTCTGTTCTATCAGTTGCTTTTGAAAGTCTTGATAGTCTATCAAGCTGAGTTTTCGTAAAATAATTTGATTTTAAAACCATGCTTTCTGCTTCTGAAAGACATATTCTATTTTTCCCCAGTCCCTTTGCTCTAAATAGTGCACTATCAGCTACTCTAAAAAGTTCTACAACATTTTTAGCATCTCTTGGATAACTCGCTACTCCAAAACTTAATGTAAAATAAATATTTTCATCGTCATTCAAGCTGAACGTGTTATCTGATAAATACCTTCTTATTTCCTCTAGCTCCATAAAGCTTCTTTCAGCTCCTTTTTTTACGAGCAATATATTAAATTCATCACCAAATCTGCAAACCATATCTGTTGAGGACAAATTATTCTTAAAGATTGAAATAAGCTTCTTTATCACCTCATCCCCAATAGATTTTCCATGTATATTATTTAAATTTTTGAAGTCATCAATATCAGCTGCCACTATACTAAAAGGACCTTCATTTTTTGATATTAGCTCTTCCATCTTTGATATTAATTCTTCCTTTGATCTAAGCGTGGTATCCATAAACAACCTCCATCTATGTTGAGTAATCCGTAAAATCACTATGTTTTCTGAATAAATATACTATAACTTAATTATACTAACATTTACATAAATATACGTCAATATTTAATAATCTATTCTATATTTTAACTAAAATTTCATATAAACATATCATATTGACACATATATGTTAACATGATATGTTTATATGAAAGTGTTAATAAAAAATAATATTAATATCGCTGAATCATTTTGAGCGGGAGAACCAACTATTGGGGTTAATCTTATCATTTCTGATAAGTAGGGTTAATTATCTTCAATCCGAATCCGTCAGCTAATCTCGTAAGCGTTGAAGAGAAGTGTTCGTATACTATATCACATAGTTTTTTTAGTATACCAATAAATAGTTATTGCTTAATAAGCTGTGGAGACTTCTCTGCAGCTTATTATTTTGCTTAATTAATACTTAAATTTACAAGTAGGTTTATTATGTTAGAAGTATGTTTAATTGGTATTGGAAAAACCAGAAAAAATAACCAAAATGATATTTGAACAAAGATACATGAAAATTGTATTAGCTATGTGTAGTCCTGGAAGTATAAAAAAATGCATGGATCTAGGACAAGTACTAAGCATTCAAGAACTTTATATAAAGATTGAAGGTACTAGCAAACTAGATGAATTCCTTATAAAATATAGACCTGATGTTGTCGTTGATTTTCAACTTCTAAATTTATGAAAAAATGATTAATTTATAAGAAAATTATAAAAATCTCTCCTTATTAAACAATATAAATGCCAAAAATAGAAAAGGGGGATAAATTTTAATGAAATTAGATAACTATAAATCTATTAACAATTATTACACTAATATAGACCGTACTAAAATATATGTAGATTTGGCCAGCAAACGTATAAAAATAATTGATACTACTAATATATCTGTTCAAAATCTAAAAAGGATAATACACTATGCTTCAAAGCAACACCTAGGTAAAGTCATTTGTTATTGCAATATGGAGACTTCTACTTTCTTTACTAATGCAGGATTTAAATTGGAGGGAAAAATTAATGGATACTTTAAAGGCAAAGATGCACTTTGTATGTCCTACTTTATCAGCAGCGATAGAGAAATCTGTAGTAATTTTATGGAGAAAAATTCTTTAATTAATAAATGTTCAAATGTAAAAAACACATTTATCCCCAATCATAATAATTTAGATTATATTATACGAAATGCAACCAGAAATGATATAAAAGAAATGATAAAATTATTTGCTACAGTTTTTTCCACATATCCTTATCCTATTTATGATGAAGAATTTTTAAGAGACAATATGAATAAAAAAGTTTTATATAAGGTTGCTATTTATGATGGAAAAATCATCAGCATAGCCTCTGCAAACATGGATAGAGAAAATTTAAATGCAGAAATAACTGATTGTGCTACTTATCCCGCTTATGAAAGCAATGGAATATTATCAAATATTGTTCACACTCTAGAATGTGATCTTAAATTTAAAGGTTTTATAACCTTATACAGTTTATCCAGAGCCATAAATCCAAGTATCAATTATCTATTAAGCAAGCAAAATTACACATTTACAGGCCGAATTGTTAATGATTGTAACATATGTGGTACCTTTGAAGATATGAATATTTGGGTTAAAAATATAAAAAGCCAATATTATAAAAATGAGACTCTTTAATATAATTGAGTCTTATTTTTTTATATTTTTTAATACATACTTATATTAAAACGCGAAACAATATACATAAATGTGTGATCTATTTTTCTTTAATTTTAAACGGATTGAGGTAACGAAATGAAAAGAATATTAATTACTGGCTGTGGTTCTGGGCTTGGACTTGAAGCATCAATTGCTTTAGCCAGAAGAGGGCACTATGTATATGCAACAACACATACTGAAGATCAAGCCAATAAGTTAAATTTATTAAACAAGAAATATGCACTTCCCCTAGAAAGCTTTAAACTAGATCTTTTATGTAGAGAAGATAGGATGAAAATAACAGATATTAAAATTGATGTTTTAATAAATAATGCCGCCATTGGAGATTCTGGTTCAGTAGCTGAGGTAGATATTAATAAGTATATAGATACATTTAAGACTAACGTATTTTGTCCAATTGAATTAACTCAGCTTGCTTTAAAGCAGATGATTTCCAGAAAAAAAGGACGAATAATTTTCCTATCTTCTTTAGCCGGCCGTTATCCAATTCCTTTTCTCTCTCCTTACTGTGCAACCAAATTTGCATTAGAAGCTATAGCCCCATCTTTGAACGAGGAACTGAAGGAACTAAAAAATGTTAATATTCCTGTAATATTAATTGAGCCAGGTAGTTATTCTACAGGATTTAATCAGAAGAATATATCTAAACAGTTTAATTGGATGAAAATAAATTCTTATTTTAAACCTTATATCAAGCAACTGGAGAAAAAACAATATAAATATTTCAAACTAAGTGAATCCTCTAATATAGATTCTATAATTGATGAATTTATTAAGGCTGTAGAAGATAAGCATCCAAAGAAAAAATATATTGCTCCAGATAGTCAAGGAGCTTTTATTAAACTAAAGAACATTTTTGTAAGAAATTAACCTTAGCTTTATTAATTAATCCTGAATTAATGATTATTTTTAATCTACTATTTTTTTAATTACAGAATAGCAGATATTATTTGCTTTCTTGCTACAGTTTACTTTCTATTACATATTAACATATAGATATATATATGCTAATATATATGTTGTGTCTTTAGACTATAAAGATATAAATTAATTATATTTAGATACAGTAATAATGGAGGCAAAAAATTGGAATCAAAGAACAAACAAAATACTTATAATACATTGTTTCATTGGCATAATTTTAAATTAAAGCTTGTTTTTGAAGGAATAGGTATCGGTATTACTTCAGGGTTATTAATTGTGCTATACCGCCTTGCACTTGAAAAGGCAGGGATTATTTTAGATGATATTTACAAAACCATATCCAATAAACCTATACTCATCTTGCCGTGGATTATAACTTTAATAATCATCGGATACATTGTAGGTCTAATGGTTAAAAATGAGCCTATGATTAGTGGAAGCGGAATTCCACAGATTGAAGGAGTTTTACTTAGGAAGCTTGACATGTCATGGTGGAGAGTGATAATTGGAAAATTCTTTGGAGGAGTCCTTTCAATAGGCGCTGGACTTTCCTTAGGAAGAGAAGGTCCATCTGTCCAATTAGGTGCTGCAATTGGACAAGGTTTTAGTAAAATCTTTAAAAGAATAAAGATTGAAGAAAAATATCTCATTACGAGTGGAGCTAGTGCCGGACTTGCTGCTGCATTTAATGCACCTTTAGCTGGGACAATGTTTGCATTAGAAGAAGTTCATAAAAATTTTTCACCTTTAATTTTATTATCCGCTATATCATCTGCCCTATCAGCAGATTTCATAGCTAGTGGCTTTTTAGGATTAAAACCAGTATTTAATTTCGGAAATCTTGCTTTACTTCCACTTAAATTTTATTTTTACATAATTTTATTAGGTATCATCATAAGTGTTCTAGGCGTGTTATTTAATGTAACTCTCCTAAAAACTCAAGATTTATATGTTAAGCAAACCTGGTTAAAAAAAGAATTACGAATTGTTATCCCTTTGCTGCTATCAATTATCTTTGGACTTTTATTACCCCAAGTTCTAGGAGGTGGACATGATCTTATAAGCTCATTAACTATAGGAAATTTTTCTTTAAAACTTTTAGCAATTATTCTTGTTATGAAATTTCTGTTTACCATGGCAAGCTTTGGTTCTGGAGCTCCAGGTGGAATCTTTCTTCCATTACTTACAATTGGCGCTCTAATCGGAAATACCTATGGAGTAATACTTATACATTTTGCTCACTTTGACAGTATGTACATAAGTAATTTTATTATACTTGGTATGGCTGGTTACTTTGCTGCTGTAGTAAAATCACCTATAACTGGAACTATATTAATTACAGAAATGACTGGATCCTTTAATCATTTACTTTCTTTAGCCATTGTTGCTATAATTTCCTATATAGTAGCAGATGTATTAGGTTCCAAACCAATTTATGAAGCACTGCTTGAAAAAATTCTTAAAAATAGCGGTGATAAAATATCTATTGGCAATAAAAAGAATAAAGCTATTTTAGAATTTCCAGTATGTATGGGATCGAAATTAGACGGGAAACAAATCAAAGAAATTAAATGGCCTTCTCGTTGCTTGTTAGTAGCTGTTAAACGTGGTGAGGAAGAGATAATTCCTAAAGGCGACACCATTATTTTTCCTGGTGATTATTTAATTGTACTTACTAACGAAGATAAGGCTTGTAAAATAAATGATACACTTACATTAATGAGCGAAGGTTCTGAAATACTTAAATAAATATTTATTTTTCACAAGGAGACATATACACATTTTATAAATAATTGTACATGTCTCCCTTTACTTAAACTGATAAAATCAACATTTCACTTTTTATATGAATGTAGCTACTAACGGATTTCTTATACAAATCCGTTATCTTTTACAAATCTTATATTCAATCCAGCTAAATATATATTGGCAGGAATAGGCGTTGCATAACCATTATTCGCAAAGTATAATCCTGGATCACCTTCTAATCTATTTATAGTAAATAATATTATATAATTAAGTTCAGTTATATCTAAAGTATATGTCACAAAATTAACAATCGCATTGCCGTTAGATATGATAAAATTTAATGAATATTCTATTTGAATACCTTCTGATATTCCTGATTCTTTTGATTCCTTGTTTATACTAGATTCATTGGATTGTTTGTCAGAGTTTTGTGATTCCTTAGATAATTGAGATTCTTCTGATTCTCCTGTTCCTTCCTCTGTTCCAGATTTATTTAATGATTCTTTGAGGCATTGATGTATTAATTCATCAATCTTCTTATCTTGATGAATTGGCTTATCTTCATCGTATTCTATAATTCCCTTTTGGATTTGATTAATAAATAATCCAATTATAAATGTTGTTATACTAATTTCAATGTTAGTATTTAATGATTCACTTGAATTGCCTTTAGAATCTTGATTGGAAGCATTCGAAGAAATAAATGCATATATCTTGTTATTATTTATATAAAGCATATCATTATTTATTAGCAATACATTATCATTTTTCAAATATTCTGCACATGGTGGTATGACTGCTTTAGAATACGGATTTGGATTGCATGATTTTCCCTTCTCGTCATTTAATTTTTTGCTTTTTCTATGTTTTTTGCAATTATACTTCTTCATAATTTCCACAGTTCAATATTTCTATAATATTATAATATGAATTATTATAATATGAGGTTAATAAAATCTGATATTACAACTACTATACCTCTTTCATTATCATTTCACTTGTTCCACTGCAACGACATTTAAGTTTTCTTTATGCCACAATATTTATAGCTAATCTTTCCCTATAATTCTTTATATTGCAAATAAAAATGTAGTATAATTATAAGTGAAATATATATATCTTATAATAACCATTAATTTTTCTTATTGTTTGAAAGGATGAATTTAATGATAGATGAACTTAAGACGTTTATAGCTGTTGTAGAATTCAAAAATTTCACTAAAGCTGCAGAAGCTATTAATTTATCTCAGCCCAGTGTCAGCTTACATATAAAACATCTTGAAGATTATTTTGATACAATTTTAATACAACGCTCAGTCAAGCAAAAAAATATAAACATAACTCAAGCAGGCTATCTTCTTTATGAACGTTCAAAACAAATTATAAAACTATTAGATGATACTAGAAATGATTTATTGGACAGCAATAACATACTAAAAGGGCAATTACATATTGGTGCAAGCCTTACAATAGGAGAATATCTCCTACCTGCTTTCTTAGGAAAATTTGCAAAGGCTTATCCTGATTTGGAGCTTGAAGTTACAATAGAAAATACCCAGCACATTTGTGATAAAGTTAAAAGTTTTCAAGTTGATTTAGCTCTCGTTGAAGGCACGGTGCCTTCTTCAAGTTTTGTAGTCAATCATTTTTATACTGATGTAATGGAGGTTGCTGTTCCTTATAATTATTGTTTAATTAATAATAAATTTTCAGCTCAAGAATTGCAAAATCAAACGTGGATAAGCAGAGAGATAGGTTCTGGAACAAGAGAATACTTAAACCATTTCTTAACTAGTAATAATATAAATCCCAAAAATATAATTGTTTTTGGAAGTAATTATTCTGTAAAAGAAGCAGTTAAAAATAATTTAGGTATTACTTTTATTTCATCTCTTGTTATTGAAAACTCATTGAAAAATAAGGAGCTTTCTATTTTAGAAACCCCTAACGGTTATACCCGAGAGTTTTCGTATATACTTCCTAAAGGCATAACTCCATCAAAGGGAGCTTTGGTTTTCATAGATATGTTAAAAAATTATGTAAAAACAATGAGGAACTAAATATAGTTCCTCATTATTTATTGCATTAAATCCTATTTAATACATCCTCTATAAACTTTTCTTTTCCCACTCTATCCATAACAGTAGATATTCTTTCTCCTTTAGTACCACACTCTCTATAGTACTCCATTATCTTATCTACAACTGGCACTATCTCATCTTCAGAAAATATTTTTCCTAGAGAATCTCCAATTCTTATTCCTCGTCCGAATCTTCCCCCAACAAATATTTCTGCTCCTTTTTCTTTTACAATAGCAGCATTTGTTTTACATACTCGGACACATTCACCACAGCTTACACATAATTCTTCATTATAAACTATTTTCTTATCTACAACTTGCAATGCTTTTTGTCTACAGCCTTGTACACATAGCCCACAGCCCACGCAGTTATCTAAATTAAATTCTGGTATTGTTCTACCCATAACTCCAATATCATTTATATTAGCTTTAGCACAATTATTTGCACAACCAACTACTCCCATTTTACATTTATGTGGCGTGTCCGTACCGAAATACTTATTTTCCAATTGTCTGCAAATTTCTTGAGTATCAATATTTCCATGAAGACATACAGTTCCTTTACAAGCAACTAAAGGCCTTACCTTCTGACCTGTACCACCATGACGTAGTCCTAATTCTTTTGCTTCTTGAATTACTTTTTCAGCGTCTTCATCTTTAATCCAAGGAACTTCAATTTGAAGTCTTGTTGTAATCCCAGAATAGCCCTGTCCATATTTTTCTGCAATTTTATTAATATTATTTAACTCTTCTACTGTAAAATTACCAGCTTTACTTAAAAATCTAACGGCATAATGTTCTTTGTCATTTTGTAATAAAAATCCTAATCCTTTCATTTCCTTTTGTCTTTTTGCATTAACCATAATTACTATACATCTCCTTTAAAACATCCTTCATAAGTTAAAATAAAATTATAATAAGCTTAAGTATAATACAGGAATATCTATAAGTAAAATACAATTATACAATGATAACCATTAATATATTTAATGATTAAATAAGCCTTCTAATATTAAAAAGTATAAAAACTGTCTCCACTTATTATTGACATCTTTCCCTTATAAGTTTATTATATTATTAGTGGCATATGACAATAATGATATTTCATATTCCATATTCAATAATATATCTTATGGAGGTTAATTTTATGAAAATTGCATTACCATCACGTAATAATAATATCGACGATCATTTCGGACACTGTGAATATTACACACTTTTCACTGTTGATACACAATCTAAAAAAATAACAGACACTGAAATTCTTAAATCACCAGAGGGTTGTGGTTGTAAATCTAATATTGCCTCAACACTTTCTGATAAAGGCGTTAAGGTTATGCTTGCAGGCAATATGGGTGAAGGTGCTGTAAGAGTCTTAAATAACGCTGGAATCGAAGTATTAAGAGGCTGCTCTGGAGACGTAAAAACAGTAGCTTCAAGATGGCTTGAAGGTTCTATTGTAGATTCAGGTGAGCTTTGTCACGTTCACGAATGTGATAATTAATAACTAAAAAGATTAACTAGAAGTACAGCATTTACTTCTAGTTAATCTTTTTTTGTAAAATATACTATTATTTTTTCTTTCCAATGATATCCTTAATGTCTTTAATATCTATAAAATGCGAGGAATCTATGTTTTCACCTGTTTTTAATAAGTTGTCATCAGAGAAGCTTGCCTCTTTTATATAAATTATATCATCATTCTTTTCAATTAAAATAATATTTGTGTAATTGTTCACAATTCTAACTTTTGTAAATGATTTTTCACAAATTAAATTTACTTGTATGTCAAATATAAAAGCTGTTTCTGCATGCTTAACCTCTATCGAATGAGTATTTATGTATTCTTTAATCTTTCTCTTTTCTTCTTCAGTCACTTCTGAAATTGCATCTAGTTTCTTTTCAGGCTTTCCTGCTACAATTCCCGCTGCTATAGCATATTCTATACTCCTTAAATCATCTTTTTCAGAATCCATAGCATTTTTAATAATATCCCCGCTAACTTCTACAGTTGCTTTTTCAGGCTTTTCCCCTAATACTTTCGTTGCTTCTGCCGCAGCATATGCAATAGCAGTTAAATCAATGCTCTTATCAGCTACGAATTCTTCATTTAAGTTTCCTGAATAATTTAAATCGCTTTTTTCCATAATTCTCTCTCCTATTCAAATTCAAACTCTTATTTTAACCATCATTTTATGCAAATTAAACTTGTAACTTTTAGAAACTTTTAGCTAAATTTTGACATACATACTGCTTTAACTTTATTTTACTGCATTTTTATCTCAAAGTACAAATAATTAATTTTAAATTATTGTAAATTATAAAGAATTTTATTTAATGACAAATTGCAATAACAAATTGAACTAATTTCTATTTATGACTTAAACATTTG
>NZ_LZZL01000068.1:0-32478 GCF_002006495.1 Clostridium sp. BL-8 | reverse complement strand
GTGAGAGTCCAAATCTTGCATTTGGTGTCTCGAACTTTCACACAGTGCAATCTATGATTTGATGATGGTCACTTACTCTGTGAGTACTCAAGGAGCGTATGCGAGTAGAGCTTCCTTTATGATGGAAAATAGGCTAGCAAATGGACTTGTTATTTATTTGAATCTGCCTTACATAGAAAGTATAATTTATGCTTAGATATTGCAAAAAATAAGTTAAAAGTAGCTTACTTTATCTATCTTGTATAAACTTACTTTCTATTTTTTCTTTACTGATTTAAATTCAAACTTAACTGAAAATATTCTTTTTATTATCTAAATATAAATAACTCTATATTTATGGACATCCTCAAGTTGCATTCACCAAGAAAGTATTGTAAAATCTATTTATCATTAAGGGTAGCAGGTTTAAAATAATTATAATTTTATAATCTAATGAATTTTATCTTCATTAAATTATAATTTGTATTTCTAACCTCAAGATTAATTATAAAAAATGGAGGTCATATAATATGACAAAATCAATTTCAATCAGAAGCCTTTATAGAAATACAGATAACTTTTTATCAAAAGAAATAACTATATCAGGCTGGATAAGAACTTTAAGAGCATCTAATGCTTTTGGTTTCATAGAAGTTAACGATGGTTCTTTCTTTAAAAATATTCAAATAGTTTTTGATGACAAATTAAATAATTTTAAAGAAATATCCAAATTACCTATAAGTTCTTCAATTTCAATTGTCGGTACATTAGTTGAAACACCAGATGCAAAACAGCCTTTTGAAATTCAAGCAAAGATCATAAATATTGAAGGTATGTCAAATTCGGATTATCCTCTTCAAAAGAAAAGACACACTTTTGAATACTTAAGAACTATTGCTCACCTAAGACCTAGAAGTAATGCTTTTTCTGCAACCTTCAGAGTACGTTCTGTTGCAGCTTACGCAATTCATAAATTTTTTCAAGATCAAAATTTTGTATATACGCATACACCAATAATAACTGGTAGTGACTGTGAAGGTGCTGGAGAAATGTTCAGAGTAACAACTCTTGATCCTAAGTCTCCAGAATTAAATAAAGATGGAAGTGTAGATTTTGAAAAAGACTTCTTTGGCAAAGAAACTAATCTTACTGTATCTGGTCAATTAAACGCTGAATGCTTTGCCTTAGCATTTAGAAATATATATACATTTGGTCCAACATTCAGAGCTGAAAATTCAAATACCACAAGACATGCAGCTGAATTCTGGATGATTGAACCTGAAATAGCATTTGCAGATTTAGAAGATGATATGGAACTTGCAGAAAACATGCTTAAATATGTTATTAAATATGTTATGGATGAGTGTCCTGAAGAAATGCAGTTCTTTAATCAATTTATCGATAAAGGATTACTAGAAAGATTGAATCATGTTGTATCATCAGATTTTGCTAAGGTTACATATACAGAAGCTGTTGAAATTTTACAAAAATGCGGAAAAGAATTTGATTATCCTGTATCATGGGGAATTGATTTACAAACAGAGCACGAAAGATACCTTACTGAGGAACACTTTAAAAAGCCTCTATTTGTAACAGACTATCCTAAGGATATTAAAGCATTCTATATGAGAATGAATGAGGATAATAAAACTGTTGCTGCTACTGACCTTTTAGTTCCAGGAATCGGTGAAATCATAGGTGGAAGCCAAAGAGAAGAAAGATTAGATAAATTAAAATCTAGAATGGCTGAATTAGGTCTAAAAGAAGAAGACTATTGGTGGTATCTAGAACTTCGAAAATATGGAGAAACTAAGCATGCTGGTTTCGGTTTAGGTTTCGAAAGATTAATTATGTACATTACTGGAATGACAAATATCAGAGATGTATTACCATTCCCAAGAACTCCAGGAACTAGCGAGTTCTAATTAATTGATATTTAAAACACTTGAATCCTTGTTATAATGTCATTCTTGTTTTATATTATAACGAGTAAAAAGAGGGGTAAAGTTATTTTACTTCTCTTTTTTATGTTTCATATATTGATTAGATAAATAAGAAATTAAATATAGTTGTTTACTAATACACCTCCCTATTAACTTATATAATTGATTAATCAGACTCATGTTTATTGGAAATATAGGAATTAATTAAAAATACATACTATCATAATTTACTTATAGATGAAATTGGTATAGAGTTAATTATATTTTAAATAAAGAACATGTATCTTATCAAAAAATAAAATACACGTTCTTTTAATTATCTTAAATATAATATTTTCTATTTATTTTCTGCTTCAAATTTCTTCATAAATTCAACTAAAGCTTTAACACCTTCTGTTGGCATAGCATTATATATACTTGCTCTCATTCCACCAACAGTTCTATGGCCTTTTAAGTTTTCAAAACCTGCTTCTTTAGCTTCTTTTACGAACTTAGCATCTAACTCATCTGAACCAGTTACAAAAGGTACATTCATTAATGAACGGTCCTTCTTTACAACTGTTCCATTGAACATACTGCTTGAATCAAGGAAATCATAAAGAATCGCAGCCTTTTCTTCATTTATCTTCTTCATTGCTTCTAAGCCGCCTTTATTCTTAAGCCATTTAAATACTTTTCCGCATATATATATTCCATATGCTGGTGGTGTATTATATAATGATTTATTATCAGCATGAGTTTTATACTTTAGCATTGTAGGAGTTCCTGGTAGTACATCATCAGTAAGTAAATCTTCACGAATTATTACTACGACAACCCCTGCTGGTCCTACATTCTTTTGAGCACCTGCAAAAATCAGTCCATATTTTGATACATCCACCGGTTGAGATAAGAAATCAGATGACATATCTGCTACTAGAATCTTATCTCCTACATCTGGCAAATCTTTATAGCTTGTACCATAGATTGTATTGTTATGACATATATACACATAATCAGCATCCTCAGAAATTTTTAAATTCTTTAAATCTGGTATATATGTGTAAGTTTTGTCCTCTGAAGATGCTATTATATTAACTTTCCCATATATAGCTGCTTCAGCTGCTGCCTTCTTTGCCCATTGCCCTGTTTTAATGTAATCTGCAACTTTATTTTTCATTAGATTCATTGGAATCATTGCAAATTGTTGTGATGCCCCACCTTGAAGGAATAATACCTTGTAATTGCTTGGAATATTTAATAATTCTCTTAATGTTTTTTCGGCCTCGGTAATAATCCCCTCAAAAGCTTTGGAACGATGACTCATTTCCATAACTGACATACCAGTGCCGTTGTAATCTAACATTTCTTCAGCTGCTTCCTTAAGAACCTCCTCTGGTAACACAGCTGGTCCCGCTGAAAAATTATAAACTCTTGACATTAAAAAAGCCCCCTTGTGATATTTTATTTTCTATAATATTATAACACAATTCAGGTATTAAGTAATAAATTTATCACTCCCAATAGTGAGAAAATTTTAAATATTCCTCTAAGCTTCTCTAAATTATTTTTTTCCCTATTTACTTGATAATTGTGTCATTTCAAGACAAATAATAATATATTTTTCTCTTGTACCACTACAAATATGTAAAATTTATTGATATACTACTATTATATTTAGTATTTAATTATAGACTGTGTTGGAAATTGTAATATAATCAAAACACTTGAGGAGAAGATAGTTATGAGATTGGTTCCAATTGAATGCGTAAAGCCTAATACAATTATGGGGAAGACATTATATGATTATAATGGTAGAGTCTTAGTAAAAGCCGGTGTAGTTTTAAGTCAGGGAATTATTTCTAAGATAAAAGAAATAAACATTCTATCCATATATATAGTTGATGAATATAGTTCTGAAGAAATCGAAGATATTATTAAACCTGAATTAAGACAAAATGCAATTTTAACAATAAAAGAAGCCTTTTCAAATATAAATAGACTTACCGTTGCTGATAGATTCTCAAAAAAGGAAGCTGAGTATTTTGAAAATATCGGAAACATGGGAGAGAACTTACTTGAAAATATTTTAAGCAATAAAAATGTATTGATTCCACTAGTAGATATTAGGAGTATGGATAATTATATTTACGCACATTCTGTTAACGTAGCTATAATGTCTCTTGTACTTGGTATTGCCTTAAAGCTTCCAAAAAGGCAATTACAAAATCTTTGTATAGGCGCTTTACTTCATGATATAGGTAAATCATTTATTTCTAAAGAAATTTTAATGACGAAAGAAGATCTGACTCCAGATGAAATTTCAATTCTAGAACAACACCCAACCTTAGGATATAAGTATTTATCTGACTCATATAATTTAAGCGCACATAGTAAGATGATAACCTTACAACATCATGAAAGACCAGATGGATTAGGATATCCTAAAGGCTTACATAACGATGAAATAAACATGTTAAGTAAAATTGTCAGCATTACTGATGCCTATGATTCTTTATCTGCTGGCAGACCAAATAAAAGAGCATTGTTTCCAAGCGATGTTCTAGAATATTTAATGTCCAACGCAGGAAAAGCCTTTGATTATGATATAGTTAATACCTTCTGCAAGATAGTAATTCCTTTTTCTAAAGGCACATTAGTAGAATTAAGTAATGGAGATATAGCTGTGGTTCAAGAGACTTTACCTGGTTTTCCTTTGAGACCAATTGTAAAAATAATTAAAAGTTCTAATACTAATACAATAGATACAGAAATTAATTTGATAGATATCACTTCATTAGTCATAAAAAATATAAAATACGAGTTATAAATTTCTTGATAATATGTTAATAATAGTAATGTGAAATTTTATATAATGTCTACTGGAGGCGACTTTATGAATGATATACTATACCTTGTAATTCCTTGCTATAATGAAGAAGAAGTTTTACCTGAGACTTCCAAAAGGCTGCTAGAAAAAATAAATTATATGATTGCAAATAACCTTATTTCTGATGAGAGTAAAATTCTATTTGTTAACGATGGTTCAAAAGATAAAACCTGGAGTATAATTGAGGAGCTCAATGTAAAAAATACTATCTTTTCAGGAATCAACTTATCAAGAAATAGAGGACATCAAAACGCCTTACTAGCGGGACTTATGACTGCTAAGGAATATGCAGATATGACTATTTCATTAGATGCTGACTTACAAGATGATGTAGATGTTATAGATAAATTTGTTGAACAATATTATAGTGGATGTGATATTGTTTATGGAGTACGATGCTCTAGACAAACTGATACTTTCTTTAAACGATCAACTGCATTAGCTTTTTATAAGCTTATGAATGGTCTTGGTGTTGATATGGTTTATAATCATGCTGATTACAGGCTTATGAGCAAGCGCGCTTTAGATGGATTAAGTCAATATGAAGAAGTTAATTTATTTCTTCGAGGAATGATTCCCTTAATAGGTTACAAATATTCAATTGTTGAATATGAACGCCATGAACGGTTTGCTGGTGAATCTAAATACCCCTTAAAGAAAATGATTGCTTTCGCCTTAGATGGAATAACCTCTCTTAGCATAAAACCAATAAGAATAATAACTTTTCTCGGTTTTACAATATTTTTTATTAGCGGAATCGCTTCTATTTATTCTCTAATAGTCAAATTTTTAGGCACTACAGTGACCGGTTGGACGTCACTAACCTTATCAATTTGGATGCTTGGAGGTATACAGCTTTTATCACTTGGAGTTATAGGTGAATACATTGGCAAAATATATAATGAAACTAAAAGAAGACCTAGGTTCATTATTGCTGATAAATTAATTAATACTAATAAAAGGGATAGTTAGGTATTTATACATGAATAATATTATAAAAAAAATTAAAGATACTTTTATTTCAAAGCAATTTATCGTATTTATTATAATCGGAATTATAAATACATTTAACGGAACTGTATTTTCATATATATATTCTAGCTTTTTAAATGCAACCATAGCCTTTTTGCCTGGATATATTTCAGGACTGATTATATCGTATATTTTAAATAGCTTTATCACCTTTAAAGAAACTCTCAGTCTTAGAAAGTTCATTAAGTTCACAATATCATCCATGCCTAATTTCATAATTCAATATATTGTTGTAATTATCTGTAGTGCTTTTGGAATACAAAAACTTTTCGCATATTTACTAGCAGCAATTATTGGCGTTCCAATTACATTTTTATTAATAAAATTTTTTGCGTTTAACACTAAAAATATTAATACAGAGTAAAAAGTAAGATAAAAATATTTCAATTATGTTTTATCTTACTTTTTATTTTTCATTATGGCTTTAGATATGTATATATTAACGTTTTCTATAGTTATAATGCTTTTTTCTTTAAGCACTTGTATCTCCCCGAGTACTTCTCCAAAAGACATATTCTCTTTTTTAATTTTTTTTGACTTTAAATATATTTCCCTCTTTTTGAAGGTGTACCTGTGTATATCCTTATTACTTATCTTAACCACCATGAAAATCTCTCCCATTTATTTATCTCATGGTAATTTTATCGAGCTAATTTTATTACTCTTTATTGATTTTAAGTAAATAATTGTAACGTTTTTCATACTTCTATTTTATTTTTTTTTAATTTATCCACATGTAAATAAAAATAATCCACAGATATATAGGTTTTATTAATACTTTCTGTGAATTATTTTTACTTAATTATATTTCAAGTCAGATTTTAAGACTTAAATATAAATTTATATAACTGTTATTTTGTAAGTACAACTAAATTCTTTTCCTGGTTTCAATGACAATATACCTTCTTTTTCACTAAGTTCACCTTCAAAGTTTTCATAATCTGCATGTCCAAACCAAGGCTCTATGCACACAAATGGTGCTCCATCTTTTGGTGCCCAAATTCCCATATAAGTAAATTCTTCAAAGTCAACAATTAATGCTCTATCATTATTCTTTGATCTTATTGTTATTTTATCAGATTTTAAATCATCAAATACTAATGCATCATCCTTAAATAAGTCTTTTGATAACATAAGTTTATCCGTAGAATTTAAACACTTATCCCTCTTATGAGAAAGATATCCATCCTTTGTAATAATCATTTTCTTACTTGATTCTCTTTCATTGAATTGAAGATAGCAATCTTCTAATGTATCGTTAGTATTATCAATAGGGCATATAAACGCTGGATGAGCACCTATTGAAAAATATATTGTTCTATCATCTGTATTTTTAACACTATAGGTAACATTCACAGTATTATCTTCCAACTTATACTTTGATTTCAATGAAAACTTATATGGATATACCTTTAGCGACTCCTCTGAATAATTTAATTCAAAAATTATTTCATCCTCTGTTTTTGAAATTAATTTAAATTCTGATGTCCTAGCTAGTCCATGTTGTGGTAATTCATATATCTTTCCATCAACTCTATATTTTGAGTCTATAACCTTCCCTACTATAGGAAATAATATTGGTGCATGATATTTCCAATACTCTGGATCTCCATTCCATAAATATTCAATTTCCTCATTGATGCTTTTTATTGAATGTATTTCTCCCCCATGTGTACTAGCTATAATTTTAATACATGCATTTTCTAAAGAATAGATCATAATGTTTCCTCCTCGAATTAAAATATATAATCAAAAACCTAATATTATTAATACTCTTTAATTACTATAATTCCTTTTTTTAAACTCTCTTGAACATCTATTATTCTTTGATTACTTGATCCCCTAAATTTAAGTCCATCTTCATGCTTTTCCTCTTGAAACTCCCCATCTACTAAAACATCAATATTATTCAATAAATCGTTCCAGCCTAGCCTTACTTCCTTATTTTCTAAAATATATTCATAAGTATACCCTGTATAACTCCAAACACTTAGTTTTGCTTTTTTAAAAGCTTTTGCCATAATAGCGAATTTATCAGCCTGTTCCCATGGATCCCCACCACTAAATGTAACTCCACTTAATATTGGGTTTTCTAATGTATCCTTTATAAGTGAATCGATTGATCTTTCTTCACCACCAGTAAAATCATGAGTATCCGGGTTAAAGCAGCCCTTACAATTATGTTTGCATCCTTGAGCAAAAAATACTCTTCTCATACCTGGTCCATTCACCAAACTTTCATAGGCTATCCCAGATAATCTTATAGTTTCTTCCATAATAACGACCTCTTTCTAACTGCTTTATATTATCACATAAAAATCCTCTTATTAATTAATTATAACCTACCTATAAATATATTTACATAATATATTCTAAATAATCTTACAGTGATTAACATTACTTATAAAGGATTAGTTATTTTAATACTTAGTTTAATATAACAGTTCATTCTTCTTTAGCAATTTATTATTATCTCTTAAATTTTATAAAAGAAAACTCAAGAATTTAATCTTAATAAATTCTTGAGCTTTTTAATCTATACTGTACCGCTATTTTCTGACTAGCTGTTTGCTTTTACATAATTAAGCCTTCCTCCAGACTTAATAACTGCAATTTCTTTTTCTGTCAAATCAACTTTTGCTTCAAATTCAATTCCTTTAGTTAAATTCTTCACTATAACTATTCCTGAATTTAATGCACTTTGAATATTTTCTATCTTTAAATCATCTATTAAATCAATACCATCATAATCTGCTTCATTCTTAAATTCCATTGGAATTATTCCATTGTTAATTAAGTTAGCCTTATGAATTCTTGCAAATGACTTAGCTATAACTGCCTTAACTCCTAAGTAAAGAGGTGCTAATGCAGCATGTTCTCTACTTGAACCTTGGCCATAGTTTCCTCCTGCAATTATAAATCCACCATTAAATTCCTTAGCCCTTGCAGGAAATTCTGTATCTACTGTATTAAAGCAGTATTCTGCAAGATACGGTATATTTGATCTAAATGGTAATAACTTTGAATTTGAAGGCATAATGTGATCAGTTGTAATATTGTCTTCAACTTTTATTAATACTTTTCCATCTAATTCTTCAGCTAAGGCTACACTTACTGGGAATGGCTTAATATTAGGTCCTCTAACAACTTCAACTTCAGCATTAGTTGATGCTGGTGCTAAAATCATGGAATCATCTATTAGGAATTCCTTAGGCATATCTATTGTTAAATCTACATCTACTTCTGTTGGATCAGTTAAAACCCCGTTTATAGCTGAAACCGCAGCTGTTTCAGGACTTACTATATATATTTGTGCTGATAATGTTCCACTTCTACCATAGAAATTTCTATTTACAGTTCTAAGTGAAATCGCATCAGTTCCAGGTGATTGCCCCATACCAATACATGGTCCACAGCCATTCTCAAGAATTCTTGCTCCTGAGCTGATTATATCAGCTAATGCACCGTTTCTAGCTATCATTTCCATAACTTGTCTTGAACCAGGCCCAATTACTAAGCTTACGTTTGGATGAACTTTATTTCCTTTTAATATCTTAGCAACCTTCATTAAGTCTTCATACGAAGAGTTAGTACAACTTCCTATAACTACTTGGTCAACTTTAATATTACCTACTTCACTAACTTTAGCAACATTATCTGGGCTGTGTGGCTTAGCTGTAAGTGGAGTTAATTCACTTAAATTAATTGTGATTACTTCATCATACACAGCATCTGCATCTGGCTTAAATTCTATAAAGTCTTTTTCTCTTCCTTGTGCCTTGAAAAATTCTAATGTTCTTTCATCACTTGGAAAAATTGAAGTAGTAGCACCAAGTTCAGCTCCCATATTAGTTATAGTAGCTCTTTCTGGAACTGAAAGTGTCTTAACACCTTCACCAGCATATTCAAAAACTTTACCAACTCCACCTTTTACGGTTAATATTCTTAATACTTCTAAGATAACATCTTTTGCTGCTACCATTCGGTTTAACTTTCCAGTAAGTTCAATTTTTACAACCTTAGGAGTGTTTATGTTATAAGCTCCGCCTCCCATAGCAAGAGCAACATCTAATCCACCTGCACCCATGGCAAGCATACCAACTCCACCTGCTGTTGGTGTATGGCTGTCAGATCCTATCAATGTATCTCCTGGAGTTGAAAATCTTTCTAAAAATATTTGGTGACATATTCCATTACCTGGTTTAGAGAAATATACTCCATATTTAGATGCAACTGTTTGAATAAACTTATGATCATCTGCATTTTCAAAGCCCTGTTGTAGCATATTATGATCTATAAATGCTACTGACTTTTTAGTCTTTACTCTGTCTATGCCCATAGCTTCTAATTGAAGATATGCCATAGTTCCAGTAGAATCTTGAGTTAAAGTCTGATCGATCTTTAATGCAATAGGTTCCCCTGCCTTTAATTCTCCCTCAACAACATGACTCTTTAAAATTTTATAAACTAAATTATCTCCCAATTTTTCTTCCCCCTGTTTCTATTGCTTATTTTTTTCTTCTAATCGTCTATGATACTCTTTATATAATTGAACTACTTCTTTATCGAATAAAGTTCTCTTTAATCTAACTGCTGTAGCTCTTACAAGTTCAAGTATTCCTTTTGCTTCATCATCTGTAAGTTCTCTATTATATTCTCTAAATTTATTTATTATTGAAGCTCGTCCTGAATGCTTTCCTATAACAATCTGTCTTTCAAGACCAACTATATCTGGATCAAATGCTTCATAATTCTTAGGATCTTTTATTGCTCCATCTGCATGAATTCCTGATTCATGTGCAAACATATTTGTTCCAACAATAGCTTTCCAGATTGGAAGTTCTCTTCCTGATGCTCTTGATACATATTGTGATACTTCTCTAAACATTTGCGTATTTATTGCTTCACCATTATATCCATATACAAGCATTAATGCCATTATAACTTCCTCTAATGCTGCATTACCTGCTCTTTCCCCAAGGCCATTTACAGTTACTCCAACATGGGTTGCTCCACCTTTAATACCTGCTACAGCATTAGCTGTTGCCATTCCAAAATCATCATGTGTATGCATTTCTATATCAAAGCCTGTTTTATCATATATATATTTAATATCATCTCTAATTTTAAATGGCTCCATAATTCCTACAGTATCACAATATCTAAATCTATCTGCACCTGCTTGTTTAGCTGCATTAATATATTCAACTAAAAAGTCCTTATCTGCTCTAGATGCATCTTCCCCGTTAACAGATACATAAAGACCATTTTTCTTTGCAAATTCTACAGATTTAACCATGCTTTCTAATACCCATTCTCTAGATGTTTTAAGTTTATGTTGAATGTGTATATCTGATACTGATATTGATATGGCAACTGCATCAACTCCACAATCTATTGATTGTTCTATATCGCTGACTACAGCTCTATTCCATGCCATAATACTAGGTTTCAAATTTCTTTTTACAATTTCTTTTATAGCCTTCTTTTCGTCCCCACCCATTGTAGGAATTCCTACTTCTAGTTGATCAACACCTAAGTCACTTAACATTTCTGCTATTACTATTTTTTCTTCATTAGCAAAAACTACTCCTGCTGTTTGTTCCCCATCTCTAAGAGTGGTATCTACTATAGTAACTTTTTTGTTATTTTTTAAATTACTAATTGCCATTGCAATCCCCCCACTTTATATTATTACTTATAGCTTAAATCAAATTTTATGTATATTTATAATATCATATATAGGTAAAAGTATACAAGAATTATTTTCTTCCTTTTGCAACAAATCACGATTGCTCCTTCATGATATTTTGAAATTTATTTAAATTAGGAAGAAATTTCCCTTGTTATTGCAAGTTTTTTTTTCAATATTGCATAGTTTAAGAAATCCAATCTTTTATTTTTCTAATAAATTCATGAATTTTGATTTGTATTTATACTAAATAATTACATAATTATGTAGAAAAATTTAATATATAGCCAGATATATTAAATTTTAGTGTATAAATATAAAAAAACTATGCTAAGATAAAATTTTAACCACCGTTAATTTATTTTTATCCTAACATAGTTTCTTAAATTAATTACCCCAAACTAACTTTGAAAATAAGAATAATCAAATTTTACTATTTAAAGTACTTACAATCACTAATAATTTTTTTAATAATGATGACCATGGTTCTCTGTATGTGATATCCTATCTTCTCTTTCATGATACTTTCCAGCTCCGAATCTTTCATCTAAGCTCAAATATCCTGTAACTCTAGATATTCCTTGTATATTTGTACTTCCACACTTCGGACACTTACTTTGGTTCTCATGTAAATAAGTACCACATTCCCTACAGTATCTTATGTGAAAATTAATTCCCAAATAACTTATATTAGTGTTCTTGTATGCATAGTTTAGTATATCCATTATTGTTTGTGCATCTGGCGAATCATCCACTTCAATATAACTTATATGACCACCATTACAAAGTTTATGATATGGTGCTTCAATATCAATTTTATCTTTAATAGATATCGGATAACCAACTGGTACATGGTAACTATTTGTATAATATTCCTTATCTGTTACACCTTTTATTATTCCAAATACTTTTTGATCTTGTTTTATAAATTTACCTGAAAGTCCTTCTGCTGGAGTAGCATAGCAGCTCCAATTTAATTTATATTCTTCTGTAAGTTTATCACAATATTTTCTTATATGTTCAATTATTTTCATCCCTAGTTCTCTTGTTTCAGCATCTTCACCGTGATGTTTCCCTCTTAAAGCTACTAAAGTTTCTGCAAGTCCTATAAATCCAATTCCCCAAGTTCCTTGCTTTAAGATTGGTTCAATAGAATCATCAGAAGTTAAGCCTTCTGCTCCCCTCATAAGCCCTTGACCTGCAACAAAAGGTAAATCCTTAACTCTTAGTTTTTTTAATACATTATATCTATGCATTAAAGATTCTTTTGCTAATTCAAGTCTTGAATCTAATATCTCAAAAAACTTATCTATATCGCCTTTAGCTTGTAGTCCTACTCTTGGAAGGTTAAGAGTTGTAGGTGCTATGTTTCCTCTTCCCTTACATCCTGGCTCACCATTTATATTTTTCATAAGATAAGTTCTACATCCCATAGTAGCAGGAACATAGCCTTGATCATAATATTCTTTATTGAAATCTGCATCAATATTCATAAACGTCGGATTCATTCTCTTTGCAGCCACTCGACAGGCTAACTTAAATAAATAAAAATATGGATCATTTTCTTCTCTATTAACACCTGATTTTACTCTAAAAATTATGTTAGGGAAAATAGGCTGCTCTCCTTTACCTAACCCCTTTTCATATTCTAAAAGAAAAATTTCACATACTAATGCGGCATCTCTACTTGTAGGTAGACCAATGTTTATTGAACTAAATGGAACTTGAGATCCAGCTCTTGAATGCATTGTGTTAAGATTATATACAACTCCTTGCATAGCTTGATGTATTTTCTTTTTTACTTTTTCTTCAATTAAATTTTCTATCTTTTCTTCTGATATTCCTAATTCTATTAGTTCTTCTCTAATTTCATCTCTGGTAGGCTCGACAAATATAGCCATATCATTATCAAAATCTGGATGAGATTGCCCTCCAAACATATCATTTTGAGTTGACTGTAACAATATACAAGATAATTCAGCAGCTGTCTCTATTCTTCTAGGAGCATTAATTGTTCCATACCCAGTATTAAATCCATTTTCAAGTATCTCTCTTGTTGGTATGTGTAAGCAGTTTACTGTCAAGTTATAGCTGTCTAAATCATGATAGTATAAATCGCCTACTTCGTGAGCTCTTGCTAAATTCTTAGGCATTATAGCTAAAGTATTCCACTTATTCGATTCAGAAGCTATTCTAAGAAGCTTAGAACTAAAATTATTTCCTACATTTGCATTATCTCTATCAGTCTCAATTCCAATCTGCCTTATAGCTTTCATTAAATCTGATTTTATTTCTCTAACCTTTGTTCTCTCACTTCTGTATGTTGAATAAGCAATTGATATATCTTTATGCTCTCCATCTTTCAATGCTCTCTCTACAGAATTCTGTATTTGTTCTACGGTTATTGATCCTGTATATTCTGCTTCAATATACGTGATTGCTTTATGTACCGTATCTAATACTTCACTTTCTTTCAAATTTAAACCGATTTCACTAGCTGCTCCCTTAATCGCCTGACCTATCTTGTCAGAGTTAAACTCAACTTCTCTCCCATCCCTTTTCACAACATATAGCATTATTATTCCCTCCGTGGCACAATATATAGTATTATTACTATCGTATATTATACTGTATTAGGTATTCATTAGCAATAGTTCTATTTTTTTATTTTTAAGCATCTACATTTTAATTATCATGATTTACACCCAATTATCTTTAAATTTAACTTGTTTTTGATGTTTTTATTAAGTTGACTTTTTGAAATCATCCCTAGGCTTGCCTTTTACCTAACTTATATTATTTGAAATCTTTATAGATGAATACATATTTATTCAATTGTAAATAATATTATAGAAGTAAAATTCATGAAAGGATTTATTTGAATATGAAAGATTTTGTGTTAGATTCCACTTACAAAGATTCAATCATTGTTAATAGTAATGGTGATATTATTACAACTGCATCATGTAATATACCTTCTAATAGCATCGTTCATCATGGTGTAAATTTAAATAACACCAACCTTAACTACAGTAATACTCACCGAAAAAATGACAAGTTCAACAGCTATAATCTAATTGACTATTTTTAACTATAGGTATAAAATATAGTAATGTGCTAGGGGAGCCATTGGCTGAGATTTGATATTCATAAACCCTTAAAACCTGATCTAGTTAATTCTAGCGTAGGGAATGCAACCTTATAAAATTTTTTATTCTATATTATTAGGTTGAGAATCTCCAAGCACAATTAAGGAGGTTTTTTTTATGTCACTTTTTAATGATTGGGCTGAACAATTTTCTAGTTATTTCTTAGAATTACCACAACATATTACAGATATATTAAAAAGCCCTATGTCTATTATTACTTTAATCGGTTGTATATTATTGCTTATAGTTTTAGTAAAAGCTAAAGGAATAAAATTTACGCCTCAGTTAATTGCCAGAATTGGAATAGCTTTAGCATTGGCCACTATATTAAAAATACTAAGGTTATATCACTTTCCTCAAGGTGGAGATATAACTTTAGGCAGTATGGTTCCTGTGCTCTTTATAGCCTTTATGTATGGTCCACAGGTTGGATGCTTAACCGGCTTCCTTTATGGAGTAATTACATTATTCTTAGACCCATATATTTTGCATCCGGTTCAAGTATTATTTGATTACCCACTACCATTCACAGCCCTAGGCCTTGCTGGTTTCTTTAAAGATAAGAGGTTACTTGGGACAAGTGTAGCTGTATTTGTAAGGTTTATATGCCACTTTATTTCTGGAGTTGCTTTCTTTGGATCATTTGCACCAGAAGGAATGTCTCCAATCGTTTATTCACTACTTGTTAATGGACCTATGGTAGGAATAGAAGGAATTATATGTTTAGTTATTTTAACGGTTCTTCCTTTTGAAAGAATAATCCATGCATCCTCAGTAAAGACATTACACAGCTAGCTATTGATCTTATAAAAACAACTATAATTTTATATAAAAATAGGCTTGATACTTTTACTATATCAAGCCTATTTTAGATTAAATGATACTACTTTTTAATATATAATTTTCTTTTAAATGTCCAATTTGCACTTGCAATTAAACTTTTACTATTCTACCGTAATTGCGTTAACTGGGCAGCTTTCTTCAGCTTCTTTTGCTTCATCAACACAACCATCTGGAACTTCATCAACTACAGCTCCAGCCTTTCCATCATCCTCCATTTGAAAACATTCCGGACATATAGATGGACATAATCCACATGCTATGCATGTATCTTTATCTACATTTGGTTTCATAATTTATTTCATCTCCTCAATCTAAAATTACATAACTTATTATTTCCCAAGGAATATTAAGTTATGTATATGTATAATTTAAAATCTAAAATAAATTTATAAAATCATAATATACTTATTTTTAATATAATCCTTCAAATATTAATGAATATAAAGGATTTTCTCTAACATATTCTTCTGCTTTTCCTTCTTCCAATGCTTCTGTAAATTCAATATTAATAGGTAATTCTCCAATCAATGGTATTCCTAAATACTCAGCATTTTCTTCTGAAGATTTTCTGCTAAATACTCTTATCTTTTTCTCACAATCTGGACAGTTTATATATGCCATATTTTCTACTACACCTTTGATCTTAACGCCTATTTTTTCAGCCATTATTACTACTTTCTTAACTATCATTGATACCATATCTTGTGGAGTAGACACTATTACAACTTCGTTAATTGGGAATTCCTGCATTACAGTCAATGCTATATCTCCAGTACCTGGAGGCATATCTATAAGTAAATAATCAAGTTCTCCCCAATTAGTCTCTATAAACATTTGTTTTAATACCCCTGTGATTACAGGTCCTCTCCAAATAACAGGCTCATCCTCTACTGCTGTCAGAAGATTCATAGAAATTACCTTTATTCCGCTCTCTGTTGTTACAGGTTCAAATCTTACCATATCATTTTCCAATGGAATTATAGTAGCTCTTTTACTGTTTACTCCAAAAAACCTTGGCATAGACGGTCCTGTAATATCTGCATCTAGAACTCCAACCTTATAGCCTTTCTTAGCTAACATAGTTGCCATCATTCCAGTAACAGTTGATTTTCCAACTCCACCTTTTCCACTTATAACTCCTATAACATTTTTAATTTTGCCATATCTAGATATAAGTTTTAAACTTTCTTCCTTACATCCTTCACCTTTGGATGTACATGTATCCTTACTTTTACAATTTTCACAACTCATACTATATTATCCTCCCTTACCAGTCTTGTGGCACTTTACCTGGCTCACTTACTTTTATGTCCCAATCTTTATTATAATTATATTCTGCTATTACATAGTAATTTTCAGAAGATTTATCTTTTTTATTATCTATTGTTATCAAGGTTTTAAAAAGTGTAGTATTAAACCCTCGGTTCTTTACCTTAACTATTATATCAAAATCCTCAGGATTTTTATCTACCAAATCACTATTAGGTAACTCTGCATTTAAATTTTTCTTAAATTCCTCTAAGTCTGTAGAAAAAACATACTTCAAGCAGTCTGTATCTCCCTGTATATCGATTCCTACCTTGCTTCCATCTGCTAGAGCATCCTTTTTAGTTTCAATAACCTTTAATATTGATTGATAATATATATAATTAAAGTCCCTCGGCTTTCTAATAAATGAAAGATTCTCCATTATCGTATTTTCTAAATTTTTTGGAACTGAAAAAGCATCATTTTCATCATAAAAATTTCCTGTTCCTTTCTCATTTGCCCCAACTACATATTGGTATTTTTTCACTTCATCTCCAACATATATTTCAAAAATATAATCCGGAGCTAGTGAGCTCTTTTTTGAGACTTCACTTCCATCAGATAGTATATCATAAATGTCATCAATTGCTTTACTATCATTAACAATAAATCTAAATCCACTATCCCTAACACTCTGTATTACTATTTTATCAACTCTATTTTGTTTTATATAATCAAACTTTTGATTTTTTAGGTTTAATTTTACTTCTACATTATTAATAAAATCACAACCAGATAGCATCATACTTGTAATTATTAATATAGCTAAAGCAATAATTGAAAACTTATTTTTCTTCAATTCTTTTCTCCGCTCCTTTAAAAATCTTATGTTTATAATAAATACTAATCCCTAGTATCAAAGTAAATATTGCAATAAATTGTGATGTAGAAAGAATTCCAACACTACCCCTTGGATCATTCCTTAAAAATTCCACTAAAAATCTCCCTATACTATATATTATTAAGTATAAGCCCACAATTTTACCAGATTGCCTTTCTCTTTTACTATAGTATAAAAGTAAAAACCCTAGTAAAAAATCAAAAATAGATGAATATATTTGTGTTGGTTGTAAATATACGCCTGCTGGTGCTAGAGAATTTTCTGGAAACTTAACACCTATAGGCAGAGTAGTTTCTTCACCATAACAGCATCCTGCTAAAAAACATCCAATCCTCCCAAATCCTTGAGCTATTGCGAGCCCTGGAACTGTCATGTCTAAGATCTCCATGAAATTCCAACCTTTTCTTTTACAATATAAATATATAGCTATGGCTCCACCACCTATAGCTCCATAAATTACAAATCCATATCCAAAATTCAATAATATGCTTGGATCTTTTATAATATCTTTAATTTCAGTTATTATAAATAATGCCTTACCTCCAAATATACCGCCAAGTACTGCAAAAATAACTAAATTCAATAAAAGGTCTTCATCGAATCCTCTCTTTTTTCCCTTATTTATAAATAAAGTGGCTGCAATTATCATTCCAATTGCAATCATTAATCCATAACTCTTTATTTGTATCCCAAATATCTGGAATAGTATTATCCTCATTACTCCCCTCCAAACGTCAAATAAGTATCAAGGAGAAGCTCTATCCGCCTCTCCTTGATACTTAAATTATAATACTTATCCGTACCATTGGCAAATCTTATTTACTTTACAAAAACATCCGAAAATAAATATTTTAATAAAGTTTATATTTGAAGTATAAACTAAGGCAAGTCTTCATTATACAAAATATTATAAGTTTAATTTTCTTATTATGGTATCTTGTAATAGGATCACTTATTTCTTACTTCTTCGAAAACTTAATGTTTGAGATAATATTACTAAGCACAGTCTCAATGTTATCTTTATAATATTGTGTTTTTATATTAAATAATATTTTTATTGTTTGACCTTCTTCAAAATTTAAATAATAACATTCATTTTTAAAAGTATATCCATTTTTTATGGATGTATCATATTTAACCAATACTCCTGAATTATTAGAATTTTTAAAAGGCATAACTTCTGAATTATAATATTCCAAATACTGATTATCCAATTCCTTTTCTGCAAATACATTTAAATCTTCTTTGGTATTTATTACCTCAACAAGACCTGTAAGTTTATTATTCTTGTCTTTAAAATCTAATCTATAACTTACATATTGTCCTTTACTTTCCTTTTCCTCAACAGTCCAGTCACTTGGCAAAGATATAGTATACTTATTATCATCAAGAGCATATTCAGTAAATTCACTTATTCCTTGATCCATAAGAACAACCTGTTCAAAATTATTCTTAAAGAACCTTTGAGTTATAACTAAAACCAACATTAATAATAGTAATATTGATGTAACAATCAGTTGCTTTTTATTCATGATGTTTCACTATTTGGTTGGAATTACAATTGAAGAATTCTTAAAGTCGTAAAACATCAACCAATATCCTTTTCCGCTTTTATTGTCACTGGTCCATGTTACAAATCCTGTTCTTCCACCATATGGCTGATCACTCTTTGCTTTACTTCCAGGTATAGCGTATATAATATACTGCATATCACCATCTTTATTACATTTATATCCTAATAGAAAATGACCTACTTTACTGATATAAGGGTAATAATTTAACATTGGATAGTATGCTAATGTATATTGATTATAATTTGATTCATCAGATAAATCTTCTATACCATTTACATCAATTTTATACCACTTACAATAGTTTATATCAATTAGTTTTCCTAAAAATGGAGCAAAGCCTTCTGCAATTTTTTCAAAGTATTTTCCTATGCTTCCCTTTATATTAATTTGATTTGAAATTATTGGCTGTTTCTTATTTAAACTTTCTGGTTCTCCATCACTTAAATCTAGTTGTCCAAAACAATTTGGAGCTGATGGCTTAACATTTTCTGGACATTTTCCTGTTTTACTTCCTTCATATTCTGGCCATGGCTTCCATGTAGTCTCCATTGGTGGCTTCGGAGCTGGTGGTGGTGCCATTGGAGCTGGTGGTGGTGTCATCATCATCGGAGCTGGTGGCGGTGCCATTGGTGCTGGCGGTGGTGTCATCATCATCGGAGCTGGTGGCGGTGGTGTCATCATTGGAGCTGGTGGCGGCGTCATATATCCTGTTCCAGTTCCCATAGTTTCTGTTGTTGTACTCGCAGGCTTTATCTTTTTAATACCACTTTCATATTTATCAAAATCTATTATATCTTTTCTATCAGAATCATCTATTTCATTCAATTTATCCAGTTCAAAGTTTTCTTCTATTCTCTTATAATTCTGGATATAATTATAACTTGGGTCTTTTTTCCCTTTACATTTCTTTTCTATTTTGAATTTCTTCCACTTGCAATTATAATCATTCTTATCTTTAATGAAGCCATAGATTATAACATCCTTATACATATGATGATACACTTCCATGTCCACTGAACCATCATACGTCTCTAATTTCATGGCTAGTTTAGTAATAGTTTCTTCCACATTTTCGCTTTTTTCATAATAATCGTATCCATCAAGCTTGTCGCACTTATCACATTTCTCATCTTTCTTGTCTTTCTTAGATTCCATGCATTTCTTCTTTCTATCTTCACTAAAATCATCTTTAGTTTCATATATGTTTGTATAACTTTCTGGAATTCTATTTTCTGTTTCTTGAATACTAGAATTATTATTTGATTTTCCTAATTCTATGTTCCCTTTAGATAAAATACTATCTTCATCCTTTTTACGCTCGACTATATCAGATGCTTTTATGGATGTATCACTAACTTGCGACATTGTAGTTTTGTTAGCTACATCCGTATTATAAATATCCTTCTTTACATTTTCTGCATCTGATTTACCAATGTATTTCTTAGAATCTGCTTTAATATACTTAAATTTTCTCCAATTATCAGCAGAATCTTCTCCATTCATAAATCCATGCATTATGAATTCATTTTCGTTATCTTTTACTCTGCAAATAGCAGCACCAGATACTTTTTCATAAGATATTCCAAGACCAGCTATGTTATTAACGTAATATTCTTTGCTAGTATCTCCTTTTCCAACTTCATTTATTGCTAAAGATCCTATATCAATCAATTGTCTTAGGTCTCTTTTGTTACAAATAAGTACCATCGAATAGTTATCTTCTTGTCTAAGATTTTGAGCATAAAAAGAAATCTTACACTTATCTCCTTTTGCTTCTATTTTTGCATATCCAGACAAAGCCTTTTCATTAGCATGAGAATATCCTCTTTCATCTTCTTGCAATATTATAAAATTTCTATACAATTTATTATGTGCCAAACCCTATATTCCCTCCACATATATTTATTCCATATAATATATGCTTGGGATTTGGAATTATGATTCATTTAAAACCTTGAATATAAAATGTACTATTTTTAGTCTGAAACCTTTATATCATAAATACAATCTGCTAGCTTTGCAAACTCTTCTAATGCCAATGTTTCAGCTCTCCTTTTAGGATCTATTCCTGATTTTTCAAATGCTTCTTCTAATTTATCTCTATTTACTTTAAGTGTTTTTGCCGCATTCCATAAAGTCTTTCTTCTCATATTAAATCCTGCTCTTACTAACTCAAACATAAAGTTTATATCCTTGGTTTTTACTCTTGGTTCATTCAATTTATCTAGTCTAATGACTATAGATTCTACTTTAGGTCTTGGAATAAAACAAGCTGGCTGTACCTTTCTTATAATACTAGTGTTACAATAATATTGAACCAAAACGGATAATGCTCCATATTCTTTGCAATCTGGATCTGAATTTATTCTCTCTGCAACTTCCTTTTGTATCATTATAGTTAGAGACTTAAAGTTATATCCTTCTTTTAAAAGCTTAACTATTATTGGAGTAGTTACATAGTAAGGTAAATTAGCTACAAGTTTAACACTCTTTTCAGTACCAATAAGTTCATTAAAATCAACCTTAAGTGCATCTTTATGTATTAATTCAAAGTTTTCATATTCCCCTAATTCTTGTTTTAAAATTGGAATTAAATCATTATCTAATTCAATAGATGTTACTTTTTTAGCTTTCTTTAAAAGCTCAGCTGTTAATGTTCCAACTCCTGGTCCGATTTCTATGACAAAATCCTCATCATTAACTTCCGCTCCATCAACTATATCATTAAGTACAGAATCATCAACCAAAAAATTTTGGCCTAAACTCTTTGAAAATTTAAAGTTATATTTTTTAACCAATTCTTGAGTTTTTACATCTTTAAAATCCATTTAATTATTACCTACTTCCAATTGTTTTTCTATTTCCATTATAGCATCCGTAAATTCTTCTCTTGTTATTCCATAATTATTTAGTCTAGAAATCATTTGTGTTGCATTTCCATATCCTATTCCTAATATTTTACCTAACATACGTCTTCTACCCTTTGATGTAGTATCACCTGTTAATTTAAAATAAAACATATCCTGCATATTAAAAAATTCCTGCTTCTCTTGTACCGTTATTTTCGCCATTTCTAGTGCTCTTAAGATAACTTCTGGAGAAGCATTTTCAACTCCAATATCTCCATTTTTAAGCCCATCTTCCTTCGCTATATACGCATGCTTTATTCCTTTTACTCTCTTAGATATTATTCTTCTTATCTTTTCACCTGCAAAATCTGGATCAGTTAAAACAATTACGCCTTTTCTTTTCTGAGCCTCTTTTATTCTTTCAATTACCTTGGCATTTATTCCAAATCCTCCAACAGATATTATTTCTGCATCTATTGCTTTTTTTACGGCATCAACATCGTCTCTACCTTCAACAACAATTACTTCCTTTATCAATATTCTACTTCCTTTCATATGTGAATAATAATTCTTCATCTAAATAAATTAATTATAAAATATATTATACAGTAATTTAACTCTTATCTCTTTAAATAATATGATAAAACCTTTATTAGTTAAAGAAAAAAAATAGAGATAACTAATGTTATCTCTTAAAATAATTTACCATTCTCCAGGATAAGCTACTACCAATACGTTAACTGACTTCCTACCCCAATTGTTACATTCACTTGATGAATTGAGATACAAATCAACCTTATCGCCTCTTATAGCACCACCCGTGTCCGCTGCAATTGCATATCCATACCCATCTACATAAACTTTACTTCCTAATGGGATTACAGAAGGATCAACCGCAATAGTACTTAAACCGCCTTCATTTCTAACAGGAGTTCTCCCTGTAGCAGTAGTCGAATGATTACTGTACGCTGTTGCTGTACAATTAAACTTTTTCTTGTAGTTTATCCTATCTCCGCCTCTACTCGCGTATACTTGGCCAGTTCCTTTTACTACTATTTCATTTTTTGGCTCTGATATAGTTTTAGTACTCTTTACATTTCGAGAAACTTCTACTCCATCTTTATATATTATTTGATAAGTAATTTCCTTTTCCCCATTAACTCCTTCACTCTTAACCTTTTGGACACTGCTGTCCAAGTTTTCATCTTTTTCAACTATTGTATCAAAGTTAATTGGTTGTTTCTCAACAATATCTTTAGTGTCCACTTTGACAAGCTGTACACTTAAGTCCCCTTCTACCTTAGAATCCAATGAAGGTGATACTTCATCTACATCTTTGTCAAATTCTATTCCTTGACTTTCTAATGTATTCTTCTCTGCATCGAGCATATCCTCAACAGTATCTTCTGCTGTTTGCACTTCTAATTGCACTCCATTTGCTTTAATTTCAACTGGAATGGCTTTTTTAATTTTTATAGTTTCTTTCTCAGATACTTTGGATTCTATGGATGGCTGCACTTTGTCTTTTTCGGATAGTTGAATTCCTTTTTCCTGCAACACATCTTTAACAGTCCCCTTGTACGTGACAAAAGTCTCTTCTTTACCGTCTATACTTAATATGAGCGTTTTTCTCATGCTCATTATCGTCACTACTGTAACAACTACAATCAGTATTGCAGCTGCACCAATTATAAATTTTGCCTTCGGACCGTTAGAAAAACTTTGTTTGATAAATCTTCTCAATTTTTCTATCATTAATTTCCCTCCTTTGGCAAGAGTGTCTTTTGAATTATATATTAATATTCCAAAGTTGTCAAACCAGTGATCTCTTGCAATATTAATGAAGTATAGTAACAATGCACCTTGTGCATAAAAATATAATATATAAAAATGATAGCGTGTTTTCTCATTACTTCATTAAAAGAGTTTAAAATAAAATGATATTAAATTGATACTCAAACTATTTAGCTCATAATTAAACATATATATGAATTAAGGATTAAGAGTACAATATATATTTTACCTTATTTTTCCTTAATAATCAATCTAGCAAAGTTATTATTAAAGCTTAAATTAGCCTCATATGGGTCAATATTTCTAATTTCTGCTATTTTATTGATTATATATTCAATATAATCTGATTTATTTCTTTTTCCTCTGTTTGGCTCTGGAGCCATATACGGACAATCTGTTTCAACAAGAATTCTATCTAGCGGAATTTCTTTTGCTACTTCAACAGTTTTCTTTGCATTTTTAAAAGTAACAACTCCTGTAAACCCTATATAATAACCAAGTTTCACGCATTCTTTTGCAAATTCTACACTTCCTGAAAAGCAATGAACTACTCCTGTGACATCAGGAAATTCTTTTATAATTTCTAATGTGTCACTATGAGCATCTCTATCATGGATAACAACGGGAAGCTTTAGTTCTTTTGCTAAATTCATTTGTTTTCTAAATACTTTTTTTTGAACTTCTCTAGAAGGATTTTCATCCCAATGATAATCCAGACCTATCTCTCCAATAGCTACTATTTTATCATTACTTTTAATATACGTTTTAATCTCATCTAATATGTCTTCTTGCATCTCATCGGCATTTTCAGGATGTATCCCTAATGCGCCAAATATAAAATCATATTCTTTTGTTAATTTATCCGTGCTTTTTAAACTATCATATGATGATGCACAATTCAATACCCCAACTACTCCATTTTTTCTAATTTCATTTAGTACATTTGCTCTATCTTCATTAAATGCTTCATCATCATAGTGAGCATGGCTATCAATTATTTTAAACTTCTCATTCATCTTCATTTATCATTCCTTCCCACAATTTGTACTTTTTATACACTTTATACAATAAATTTCAAATAATATAGCTTAAGTTCTATATTATTCTATAACTTTTTATATTATTACACTTTTCATTTTTAATTTTATTTATTATTTCTTTATATAAGTTATTTTATCATTAATTATTTTTTCAGTATCATTTTTTCCATAATTTGTGTTTTTCAATATAACGATTATAATTTTACAAATTTACTTTTTGACACGTAAATGACATATTTTTATCGTAAAATTTAAATTGTAAAGTAGTTAAAGCATTATTATTTACCCCTTTTAACCATTTATTTTTATGGTTAAAGAACGTCTCATTCCCCTAAATGAGACGTTCATTTTTTTGCACAAAATTTCTTATTCCTAACATCAGATGAGTACTCACCAAGCAATCAATGATCATCAAATCATTTTTATATGATGTTAACTCATAAATGTGTTAACTAAGTTAAAGTAATCAAATTATAGATGCTCACAGAGAAAGTTCTGCTAACCAAATACAAGATTTGGAGCATCACTTTTGGACTTTGACTTATCTGCCTATCTTACTATACTTCCAGTATCAAGGTCACCAGGATCTACTATTTTTAATATACTGTCATCATCACTTGCAGCACATAAAATCATTCCTTGAGACAATTCTCCTCTAAGCTTTACAGGTTTTAAATTAGCAACTAATACAACGTTTTTCCCAACTAATTCTTCTGGTTTGTAGTGAGCTGCTATTCCTGAAACCACTTGTCTTTCTTCGTTGCCTAAACCAACTTTTAATTTTAGTAATTTCTTAGCACCTTTTATTGGTTCACACGCTAATACTTTTACTACTCTTAAATCAATCTTTTCGAAATCTTCAATTGTTATTTCTTCTTTTATTGGAGTAATCTCTCTCTTAGCTGGCTGCATAGCTGCTTTTAAAGCCTCTAATTCAGCAAGCTTTTTATCAACATCTATTCTAGGGAATAAGTTTTCAGCTTTAACCACCTTTGTTCCTGCTTTTGTTCCATCAAATGATTTTAATGATTCCCATGATATTTCTGAAGTATTAATTTGTTCATTTATCTTCCTAGCTGTATCTGGTAAGAATGATGAAATCATTACAGATGCAAATCTAAGACTTTCAGCTAGATTATAAAGTACTGTTCCAAGTCTAGCTTTCTTGCTGTCATCTTTAGCCAATATCCATGGAGTTGTTTCATCTATATATTTATTAGCTCTTCCTATTAATTCAAAAACATGTTCTAATGCTTGTGGTATATTTAACTCATTTATCGCTTCTTCAATCTTTCCTGGTGCTGCTAATGCTAAACCTATTAACTCATCATCAATAGCTTCCTTTTCACTTTGCGCTGGTATTTCTCCGCCAAAGTATTTTTCAATCATCGCAACAGTTCTCGATAAAAGATTACCTAAATCATTACAAAGATCTGAATTTATCTTTTTTATGAATATTTCATTATTAAATAACCCATCTGCTCCAAATGGAATTTCTTTTAATAAATAATATCTTACAGGATCTACTCCAAACTCATTTACAAGTACAACTGGATCAACTACATTTCCTTTAGATTTTGACATTTTTCCTCCATCAACAAGTAACCATCCATGACCAAATACTTGTTTTGGTAGTGGTAAATCTAAAGCCATTAACATAATTGGCCAATAAATAGTATGGAATCTTAAGATATCTTTTCCTATTAAATGCACATCTGCTGGCCAATACTTTTCATATAATTCTTTATTATCTTGACCATATCCAAGAGCAGTTATATAGTTTGATAAGGCATCAATCCAAACATAAACAACATGGCTTTCATCAAAAGTTACTGGTACTCCCCAATTGAAGCTGGTTCTTGATACACAAAGATCTTGAAGCCCAGGTCTTAAGAAATTATTTAACATTTCATTTTTTCTTGATTCTGGTTGAATAAACTCTGGATGATCTTCAATGTACTTTATTAACCTGTCAGCATATTTACTCATTTTAAAGAAATATGCCTCTTCCTTCGATTTTTCAACTGGTCTTCCACAGTCTGGACAATTACCATTTACTAATTGAGTGTCAGTCCAAAATGATTCACAAGGTGTACAATACCATCCTTCATAAGAACTCTTATAAATATCTCCTTGATCATATAATTTCTTAAATATATCTTGAACTGCTTTAATATGATAATCATCAGTAGTTCTTATAAATTTATCATAGCTTATATTCATCATGCTCCAAAGATCTTTAATTCCGGCAACAACTTCATCTACATGCTGCTTAGGTGTAATTCCTTTTTCTTCAGCTATTCTTTGAATTTTTTGCCCATGTTCATCTGTACCAGTTAAGAACATTACATCATATCCAGTTAATCTCTTGAATCTAGATAAGGCATCAGCAGCTACGGTAGTATAAGTATTTCCTATATGAAGCTTAGTTGATGGGTAATAAATTGGCGTACTAATATAAAATGTTTTTTTACAATCTTTACACATTATTTGTGTTCCTCCTTATTTTAAACAATGAAAACTTATTTATTTTTTAAATCTCTCATTGTGATTTTATTTATATAATTAAAAAGTCTCTATATAGGTATATTAAAACCTATATAGAGACGCATTATACGTGTTACCACTCTATTTCTTACTCATTTCACAACGAATAACTCAGTAGGTGACCATCATCACCTTGCAATATAACGGTTGCTCCCGTATTTTCCTAACCAAATACCTCGGCTCAAAAAACATGCTCTAAGACCATCTTCATAAAATTCACAAGCGCTAACTTTCAGCATTTCTTAGCTCTCTTATAGAATGCTCCTTTTATTACTCTTCTTTTCATTGCATTTTTATATAGTTAACAATTGACAATTAACAGTTGGTGAATAAAATTATTTCAGAATTCTTTTCGTTTAGTTATAAAAACTTACTTTTGATTCTAATACCTAAATACATGTTAATTCTCAAATTATTTACATTATACTATTTCTTTTAAATAGACGCAATAGTATAATTTTCTAGCTTATTATTATATTGATTTTGTCGCATTTTTAAGAAATTCTTTTTCCTCAGAATTCAAGAAAGGACTTAATTTATTATAAGTTTCTTCATGATAACTATTTAGCCACTCTTTTTCATCTTCTGTTAATAATTCTTTATCAATTCCATCTAAATCTATTGGACAATATGACATAGTTTCAAATCTATAAAATTCACCAAACTCATCACTTTTTTCATCTTCCACAACTAACATAATATTTTCAGTCCTAATTCCATGACTACCTTCTCTATATATTCCTGGTTCATTGGTTAGTATCATTCCTGGTTCAAGCTCTATTGTATTAGGAATTGGCCTTATAGTTTGTGGCCCTTCATGAACACTTAAACAAAAACCTACTCCATGTCCAGTTCCACACTTATAATCTATTCCTTCTTCCCATAGAACTCTTCTGCTTAATATGTCTATATTTGATCCAGTTGTTCCTTTTAAAAACTTAGCCTTCATCAAATTTATATGAGCCTTTAATACTAATGTAAAATCTCTTCTTTCTTGCTTACTTATTTCTCCTAAAACGATGCTGCGTGTTATATCAGTAGTCCCATCTAAATATTGTCCGCCGCTATCAACTAACAATATTCCCTGCCTTTCTAATTTATATGCACTTTCTTCTGTTGCTGAATAATGCATCATTGCAGCATGCTCTTTATATCCTGCAATTGTAGCAAAGCTCTCTTCAATAAATAAATCACCTTTGCTCCTAAATTCATATAGCTTATCATTTAAAGTAAGCTCTGTGATAACTTCTTTACCTGCATTTTCTTTAATCCACTTTATGAATTTTACCATTGCAACTCCATCTTTAAGCTGGCAGTTTTTTAAGCTTTTTATTTCTGTTTCATTTTTTATAGCTTTTAACTTTGTGGTTATATTTAATTCTTCTATTATATTAGTATCTTTATTTATTTGTTCATATATAAAGGCACTTACTTTACCCGAATCTAATATAACGCTATCTTTTATCGCCATTATATCTCCAAATATGTCCTCATAATCTTTTAATTCAATTCCCTCAGCTAATAGCCTTTCTTTATCAGAAGCTGATACCTTTTCCTTATCTATATATAATCGTGCTTGCTTTTCATCAATCAGTGCATATGATAATATTACTGGTGTATATTTAACGTCATTTCCTCTAATGTTAAAAAGCCATGCTATATCATCTAAAGATGCTACAATATATGCCTTTCCACCTAACTTTTTCATCTCAGCTCTTACTTCATGAATCTTTTCATTAGCAGTTTTTCCACAGTATTTTGTATCAAGAATAAAAATCTTTTCCTTCGGCATTTCAGGTTTATCTATCCAAATCTCTTGAATTAAATCCTTGCTCATAGATATGTTTATATTCTTTTTTTCTTTTATCTTTAGGATCTCTTTATATTGGTTTAATGGCACTACTCTTCCATCAAAGCCTAAAGTTTCTCCTTTCTTCATATTATCCATGAGCCATTCTTCTAAAGTTGGCCATCCCGGAATTCTCATTTTAAAAAGTTCTACACCTGAACCCTCCAGCTGATGATTAGCTTGTATAAAATACCGTCCATCTGTCCATAAAATTGCTTTTTCTTTCCCAATTAAAGCTGTTCCTGCTGAGCCTGTAAAGCCAGTTATATATGCTCTTGCTTTAAAGCATTCAGCAACATACTCACTTTGATGAAAATCATCACTTGGTACTATATAATAATCTATTTTTTCCTTTTTCATTAATTCTCTTAACTTCTGTATTCTTTCTGAAACTTTCATAGGTTTCCCCCTTAAATATTTATACTTTAAATATATTCTAAAGGCTAACATAACAAGTACATATGTTAGCCGATTTAATACCACTACTGCTTATAACTTATTTTGCACATTTATTATTTCATAAATTCTTCTATGTCCTTAATTTCCTTGATCATATCCTTAGTTAAAACTTCACATCCATCTTTAGTAACTAGAATATCATCTTCTATTCTTATTCCAATACCTTCTTCTCCTATATATATTCCTGGCTCAACTGTAAATACCATACCTTCTTTAAAAGTGAATTCTCTACCCAATATTCCCAAGTCGTGAGTATCCAATCCTAAACTATGCCCTATTCTATGCCAGTAATATTTTTTAACTTCTTCCTTTTCCTTTATTATTCCTAGTTTAATACATTCTTCAGCAATTAAACCTCTAGCCCATTCATCAAGTTCCTTTGAATCAACTCCTGGTTTTATTTTATTAATTACTGCCTTGTTTACTCTTAGAACTGCTTCATAAACTTCTTTTTGTCTTTCAGTAAACTTTCCGTTGATTGGGAAAGCTCTTGTGATATCTCCATTATATAAATTCCATTGAGCTCCTAAATCAAATAAAATTAAATCCCCATCTTTTAATTCACTATTATTCTCAACATAGTGAAGAATAGTTGCATTCTTTCCTGCTGCTGCTATTGTTCTAAAAGCGTAGTCTTTAACCCCTCTTGTTTTGCATTCAAAATCAAAATATGATTCTATTTCATATTCCTTCATTCCAGCCTTCACATTTTTCATTAAAGCTTTTACACCTTCAATTGTTATTTCTATAGCTTTTCTCATTTCCTTTATTTCTTCATCAGACTTAACCATTCTAAGAGGTGCTATTTTACTTATTAAATTCTTTATGTTAATGTGTGGGTATTTACTTATAATTTCTTTTGCGAATGAATTTGATACAGATGCATAATCTTCAAATGCTTCTCTATCTAAATCTAGGTATAAATTAATATCTTCACTACCCTTAACTATTCTATTAAAATAATCATTGAATTCTTTCATATAAACCGTATCTTTTATGCCAGATATCTCTTGACCTTCAGTATCCCTTAGAGTTTTTCCGCTCCACATTTCCTTGTCTAAATCTAAGTCTGTCAAAAACAACTTTTCACTTACTGAATTATTGAGTTTTGATAATACGACTATGTGCCCTTCTTCTTGTATTCCTGTTAAGTAATAAAAGTTTCTATCAGGAGTAAATTGATATACTTCATCTCCTGTCTTTGGACGTGACTTTCCTGCAAATAACACTATGACTGAATTATCTTCTATAGTATCCATAAATCTTTTTCTATTTTCTATATATACATTTTTGTTCATAACCTTACATCCTCTTTCATTCAAGTTTTTCCTTCTTTTATTATAATACTCCAAAAATTAATCTTAATAAAGGCAATTAACCTAACAAATATTATCTCAATAAAAATTTGTCTACCATAAATATAGCCATTATTATTGCTGTCAAATCAGCAAATACTGCCGCCCATAAAGTATGCCTTATCTTCTTTACCTTTACTGCACCAAAGTAAACCGTAATAGTATAAAATATAGTTTCTGTACTTCCCATTACCACAGATGCTATAAGACCTGTTCTTGTATCCGGTCCTACACTTTTTATTATATCTGTAAATACTCCAATTGCTCCACTTCCTGATAAAGGTTTTATTATTAATAAAGGTATAAGATCCTTAGGCAAGGCTATCATATTACCTAACGGTGCAATTAAATTATTTAATAAATCCATTAACTTTGCGTCCTTAAAAATTTGAACTGCAATTATCATAGCCAGCAAATATGGAAATATTCTTAAAACTACATTCAAGCCTTCTTTAGCACCTTCAATAAACCATTCATAGACCTTTCTGCCTTTAAACATTCCATAGGTTATAATAAGTAAAAATATTATTGGTATTATGCTCTTACTTAAATAGTTAAACATATCACTATTATTCCTCCTGTAAAAGTAATTATTTATCTTATACATTCTAAAATACTTTTAAAAATACTTTTGCAATAATTTGCAGCATATTACCCCAACTATAGCCGCTGTTGTTGTAGATACAATTGTTGGCAGTATTATTCCACCTGGATTTCCAGAATTGCAAGCTGCACGTATTGAAATTATTGTAGACGGAACTAATTGAATGCAGGTTGCATTTAAAACTAAAAAAAGTGCCATATCATCAGATGCAGTTCCTTTTTTCTCATTAAGCCTATCTAATTCTTCCATTGCCTTAATTCCAAAAGGCGTTGCTGCATTCGACAATCCAAGCATATTCGCAGTAAGATTCATAACTATAGCTCCCAATGCTTTTTCATCTTTAGCTGCATTTTTAAAAATAACTTTAAGAATAGGTTTCAAAAGCTTAGATATTTTTTCTGTAAGCCCGCTGTTTTCTGCTACTTTCATAACTCCGCACCAAAAACACATTATACCCGTAAGCTCAATTATAAAAGTAACCGTACTTCCTGATGAATTAACTATTGCCTTGGAAATAATTTCGCCATTTCCACTTAATACCCCAACTAAAATCCCAAAGAAAACCAGAAAAAACCAAATATAATTTATCATATTCTCCCCCATAGGGCACATGAAAATAAATAACAAATCCAAAGTTGCCATGGATATTTTTCATCAGACAAGGAGGCAAATTGCCCTTATAGTGGGTCTATTAGATCAATTTGCCGATGAGCAGAGAACCAAAATCTATGATTTTGTGTGAATCGCTTAC
>NZ_LZZL01000067.1:0-32205 GCF_002006495.1 Clostridium sp. BL-8 | reverse complement strand
TGCCTATTTTGTGTCATACTGCGTCAGCAAATTTTACTAATAGACCCGCTATGAGTAGAATTTACTTCCTTGCCTGACGCAAAATATGCGCCGCATCTTTGGCCTGTTATTTTCTTTCATGTGCCTAAAGCTTTTATAAAATGAATTTTATAATTTAAGTAGGAATAAATTATTAACATATATTTAAAACTAATACTAAATATAATTTATATATTGTTAAGGAGTTTTATTATGGATATAAAAAATGTTCAACGACAAGAAATAGAAAAAGTATATGGAAAAATCAGCCCATTTGAGTTTAAAAACAGGTTAATAGACCTCGCTGAAGGACAGAGGAAAAAAAGTGCTAGTACATTATTAAATGCAGGTAGGGGAAATCCTAATTGGATAGCAGCAACACCTCGAGAGGCGTTTTTTGTTTTTGGTATCTTTGCAGTTGAAGAAAGCAGGAAAGTGTGCAATGATGGTGATTTGGCAGGAATGCCGGATAAAAGAGGAATAGCTGAAAGATTTTATGATTTTTTAGAAAAGCATAAAGACATGCCTGGAACAACTCTCTTAAAAAATATAATCGATTATGGAATTAAAGAGCAAGGATTTAATGCTGATGAATGGGTATTTGAACTAGCTGATGGAATTATCGGGGACGATTATCCAGTACCAGATAGGATGTTAATTCATGCTGAAAAAATTGTACATGAGTATCTTGTACAGGAACTTTGTTATAATAAGCCACCTACAGGAAGGTTTAATATTTTTGCTGTAGAGGGAGCTACAGCAGCAATGTGTTATATATTTGACAGCTTAATAGCTAATGAATTGCTACAGCATGGTGATAAGATAGCACTGATGGTTCCTGTTTTTACCCCTTATCTTGAAATACCGCATCTTCCTCGGTATAATTTTGAGGTTATACATATTAATGCTAGTGAACTTACAAAGGATGGAACACATACTTGGCAATATCCTGAGGAAGAATTAAATAAGCTTAAGGATCCTAAAATAAAAGCTTTATTTGTGGTTAATCCAAGTAATCCGCCTTCAGTTGCAATTAAGCCAGAAAGTGTCAAGCAGTTAGTACATATAGTAAAAGAATATAATCAAGATTTAATGATTATTTCAGATGATGTGTATAGTACCTTTGTTAATGGATTTCGTTCATTAATGGCAGATTTACCTTATAATACAATAGGCGTTTATTCATTCTCAAAATATTTTGGAGTAACTGGCTGGCGTCTTGGAACTATTGCACTTTACGAAGAAAATATTTTTGATGAACTATTAATGAAAGTGCCAGAAGATAAGAAAATTGAGTTGAAACAGCGCTATGGAGCACTATCTACTAAGGTAGAAGATATAAAGTTTATAGATAGGATTGTAGCAGATAGCAGACAGGTTGCATTAAATCATACAGCTGGATTATCAACACCTCAGCAGATTCAAATGGTTTTCTTTTGTGCTTTTGCTCTTCTTGATAAAGAAAATAGATATAAGAATCAAACAAAAGATATTTGCAGGAGAAGACAAAAACTCTTATTTAAGGGTTTGGATTTAGGCTTAAGGGAAGATCCTTATGATGCTGCTTATTACACAGAATTTGATTTGTTAGAATGGGCTACCTGCTATTATGGAAAAGAATTTGGTGAGTATCTTCAAAAAAATTATAAACCAGTAGACATTTTATATAGATTAGCAGAAGAATCTTCTATAGTGCTTTTAAGTGGTGGAGGATTTAAAGGACCTGAATGGTCAATTAGGATTTCTCTAGCAAATCTTAATGACTCGGCATATTCAAAAATTGGAGAAGCGCTTCATAAAATATTAGAGGAATATGTGCGTTCGTGGGAAAATCAAAATTAAGATTACTTTAAGGCTATAAGTATTTGAGATATTTAATTAAACTCATATATTTATAGCCTTTAATATTTTATATATTTATTTGATTGCGCCTAAGATCGTTGTAACTCGAAAAGTGCCCCGCTTAATAAAGCATATGTTTTTCCGTCACTTGAAATAAAAATAGTTGCTGAATGATTACTCTTATCTTTCTCAGATATATTAACGTATTTTAATTCATTGCCGGCTATCCCTAGATTTTTAAAAGTATCTTTATACTTATTTGAAAAATCAGAAGCGGTTATACTGCCTTCTTTAATTACTGGATCAGAAATGGTGAGAAATAGAGAACTTATTTTATTTTCTTCAATTGTAAATTTCTGACCAATGCAAAGAGATATAATAGAGTCACTTAAAGTTGTTTTAATAGTAGAAGGAACATGCCTTGTTACAGTCCAAGTTCCGTATAAATCAGTGTAATAAGATGAACTAGAATTATCGTCAGTTATTGAATTTGGTGCTTTTGGTACCTTGTTCAATGAATTTTCATTAAAATGCTTATAAATTGCGAATACAGCAGTAGCAGCTAATAATATTCCTATTAAAAAAATAAGTAATTTTTTAGATCTTTTCATACTAATTTTCACTCCTTGCAATGTGCTTGCTTATAACCATCAGCACATTTTGTAAAATAATATATTAGGCACATGGACTTGTTATTTACTTGATTGTGCCTTAAATTAGATAAAACTATTATACATCAATGTAAGGGATTTTCTAACTGTATAATATAACTACAAGTGGATATATGTACTTTAAAAGGAGAATATAAAATGCTATACTAAAAATTAAAGTAAAGTTATATATTAAAGGAAATATTAGATAGGGAGAGATTGAAATGAAAGTTATTATTTTATCTGGTACACCAAAAAATGAAGGGTTATGTGATTCGTGCGTGAATGCAGCAGCAGCAGGTGTTAAAAAGGCAGGTGCAGACTGTGAAGTTATAAAATTAAATGACTATAAGCTTGCACGTTGTGCTATGTGCGGTGATGGCTGGGGAATATGTCGTGAAGGTCATACTTGTGCTTTTGGAAATGATGGATTTACAGAAATACAGAAGAAAATTAGTGATGCTGATGCTGTAATATTAGATACACCTGTTTACTGGGGAGAAATGACAGAAGTAATGAAGACCTTTTTTGATCGCTTCCGTCGTTGTGAAGCTATGAAAAGAGAAGATGGTGCTATGGCTGGAAAATCAGTTCTATTAATTGCTTCTCCTGGTGGAAGTGGTAACGGAATGATTAGTGCTTTAGAGCAAATGGAAAGATTATGCCGCCACCTTCAAGGAAATATATTTGATTTTATTGGCGTAAATAGATGGAATAAAGATTATAAAATTGCAGCTATAAGTGAAGCAGCTGCAGCAATGGTTGCTACTAAAAAATAAAGATGTATTAATTAGTTGAAGAGGCAATTGAAAGAAAAAGATCATATTATACAATAGTTAATTTTTTGAAGGGATCAAACTATGTATGAGTTAAAAGATTACTATAATTATAATTTGGATGATAATAATAATCCTGAAATTATGAATAGATTTAAAGTTTTTGGAGAAGGAAACATAAGTGTAAGACCAGATATAGCAGAAGTGATAGTTGGTGTGACAACAGAAAATGTGCAATTAGAAGCAGCTCAAATGGAAAATGCAAGGATAACTACTCGGGTTATAAAGAGTTTAATAGATGCTCGTGTAGAGCAGAAGAATATACAAACATCCAGCTATAATATCAGGCCTAATTACGATTATATTAATGGAAAACAGGTTTTTAGAGATTATGAAGTAAGTAATAATTTGAAAATTATAATTACAGATATTGCTTCAGTGGGGGAAATAATTGATACTGCTGTAAAAAATGGTGCTAATGCTGTAAGTGGTGTGACTTTTAGAGTTTTAGATAATAGAAAGTATTATTATCAAGCATTGACTAAAGCTATTGTGGATGCCCAGAATAAAGCTGTTATTATGGCAGATAAACTTAATGCAAAATTAAATATTACTCCAATACAAATAAAAGAACAGTTTAGAGGGGGAGAGATAGCTCCATTTCAAGCAATGACCTTTAAAGCTGCAAGCGAAGCTACGCCTATAGAAATAGGAGAGAATAAAATAACTGCAGAAATAGAAGCAGTATTTGTATATGAGTAAGTATCTATAATAATATGATGTAAATAAGCCAATGCTAATTAATAAGCATTGGCTCAAAACTTATAAATAAATGTACTATACTAATTGCGAAATAGAACTTGTAAAATCTATTATTTCAGCAACACCTTTCTTATATCCACCAGCTTCTCTTAAGGATTTTCCGACTTTTCTACTGTTTATTTTGAAATTATCATCTGAAAGAACTTTAACCACAGATTCTTTTAATATTTCAGGAGTAATTTTATTTTTATCAATGGTAATTCCTGAACCTAACTCTACTACTCTATTAGCTATATAAGGTTGATCGACAGATTGAGGAATAAGTATTAATGGAACATCATAATATAAGCCTTCACTTGCACTATTCATTCCACCATGAGTGATAAATACGTCTGTATGTCTTAGTACCTCAAGTTGAGAAACGTAATTACGCACAATAAAATTTGATGGTATTTCTTTGAACATGTTAATATTAATTTTTTTACCTACAGACATGATGACTTTGGCATCTACATCTTTAAAAGCTTTAAAACAGTCCTCATAAAATTCAACTAAGTCATTAAATACGGTACCTAGAGATATGTAAATGATTTTCTTATCTTCGTTATCTAAATCAATATGTATATTTTCTTCTCTATCAGCTATTGATGGTCCAATAAATTTATAACTTTCATCAAAACTTTCACCGTATGGTTGGAAAAATTTAGATGTATATACGATATTCATCATTCCTTTTCCAGCGAATTGTTCAAGCATAACAGGAAAGTTTATATCATATTTTTCTTTTAATTCTTTTATGAATCCCATGAAAAATGAACTGCTTAAAATTGTTGCTATCTTTGGTTTTATTTCTTCTAGTTGAGATTTAAACTTATCAGCTTGCAATTCTAATATTTTTTCATTTACTGCAAATGTGGTATTGGAACAAATTGTTGGGATTTTTAATACTCTTCCTATTTCTTGACCTAGCATAAATGATGAATCATAAATAATATAGTCAAATTTTTCTTTTGAATTAAATATGATTTCAATTATCTCTTTAAGAGTGCTCATTCCATCTAATAATCCCTGATTGTTTTCAAAATTTGAGTTTCCTCCAAGAAAATTTGCATTTAATAAATTCTTATGACCTTTAAATTTGGCACCAGTTTTTTCAATTTTATCTCTAAATTCTTCGCCAGCAAGATAAGTAACCTCATCACCTCTATTTATTAATTCTTTAACTATACCTATAGTAGGGTTGATATGTCCATGCCCTAATATGTTTAAAAATAAAACTTTTGACATTTTTTATCCTTCCTTTACTTTAATATTATTAAGTAGTTGTTTAGTTACTACAACTATATATTCCTATAATATTAAAATTAGATAAATACTTTTCTCTCTAAAGAGACAAAATTATACATTAAAAATAAATATTCATATATGGGATTAAATTCTTTAAAATATTCTTTTTATACCTAAAAATGTATAACTAATGGAAGTGATATTGACTTTATAAAAATATAAACGTATTTTGTCGTAATAAATCACAGAAGTTATAAAAATTATGTGAGAATACTAATAGTAAATGTGTGATTGATAGAAAATATTTGTTGATAATTGATGAATATAAAGGAACCAAGTATATGTTTCTCACATAAATTACAATAGAATAATTTTTTAGCAGGAGAAATATATGATTAATTTAACACTAACATCATTGCACTATATTTACCTTGCCTTTATTATCCTAATTATATTGGCTATGATTAAGAAGAAGGATATATCTTTATTGTGTATATTGGGGATCTTTACTTTGGGATTAGCAGGAACTGAATCAATATATAAATCTGTAATGGGAGTATTTAATAGTTTTGTTTATGCTACAAAAGAGCTTATGCCTACAATTTTTATAATATCTATAATAACTGCTATGAGTAACACTTTGATGGACTCTGGAATAAATGATGAGATGGTATCTCCGTTTAAGAAAGTCATAAAAAATTATTGGATTGCATATTGGGTTATTGGGATAGTCATGATGATTTTATCGTGGTTTTTCTGGCCATCACCAGCAGTGGCACTAATTGGAGCATTATTTTTACCAATAGCTAAAAAAGCAGGACTACCTGCTATGGGAGTGGCTATTTCAATGAATTTATTTGGACATGGAATAGCTTTATCTAGTGATTATATCATTCAAGCAGCACCAAAACTTACTGCAGATGCAGCAGGTATACCAGTTTCAGATGTGTTATCTGCTAGTGTTCCTCTTGTAATCACAATGGGAGTGGTAACAACATCTGTAGCATTTTATCTTCTTAGAAAAGATATAAAATCAGGCAAGCTATCTAGTGAGTACAAATTCGAGGAAATAGGTGATGGACCATCAGATGTACAGTATATTTCTTCAAAGAAAATTAAGAGACTTTTAGCTTTGATGATTTTAATACTTTTTGCAGTGGACATTGTTATAATGTATTTTTATAAATTACAGGGAGGAGATGCTACAGCTCTTATTGGAGGTACTGCTATCTTTATATTGAGTTTAATTTCAATAATAACATATAAGAAAAATTCTTTAGAAAAAATTACAGATAATTTCGTTAAAGGACTTCAATTTGGTTTCAAGATATTTGGAATTGTTATACCTATAGCGGCTTTTTTTTATTTAGGAGATTCAGCTTTTATTGATATTTTTGGAAAGATACTTCCGGAGAATTCAAATGGGATAGTTAATGATTTAGGAGTTGCGCTTTCAAATACTGTACCAATAAATTCTACAATTTCAGCTGGTACAGTAACAATAGTTGGTGCAATAACAGGTCTTGATGGATCAGGCTTTTCTGGAATATCTCTTGTAGGCTCCATTTCTAAAATCTTTTCTACTGCATTAGGAGGCGGAGTAGCAACATTAACAGCTCTAGGACAGATAGCTGGAATATGGGTAGGCGGAGGAACTATAATACCTTGGGCAATAATACCAGTATCAGCTATTTGCGGTGTAGATGCATTTGAACTTGCAAAGAAGAATCTTAAACCAGTTATTATAGGTTTAGTAGTAACGACAATTGTAGCTATGATTATTATCTAGCTTAAGAGGTAAATAATAGTATTATTATTATCACTCGAATAATGTCTAAAATGTTATATCATTAATAAAAGATAGGTATGGAAGCTCTATTGAATGCAAATTTATAGAGCTTTTTGTCAAAAATATGTTAAAAAATGAAATAAATATACTTAGAAAAAGTAGCTTTTGTGAAAAATTTAAATAAAAAGCTAATTTTTATGAAAAAATATATTGTAATATAGAAGGGATAGGATAGAATAATATTAAAAATATATAAGTTAAATTTTTTTGTAAAAGAAGAGGAATAATATATTAGAAGTATTTAATAGAAATTAATACTAAATATCTAAGATAAAGTGAAAATTAAAAGATGAGAAGTGCATTACTAATTTATTTGATATGTTTTAGCACATGAAAAAGGGATGATAAGAGAAAAATGCAGTATGTTTTAAAGAAAAAAAATATGAAAAATGTAAATTATCCTTTAGCAGCATTTGTATTAGTTATTATTATAGGATCTATTACTTTATTTTGTAATCCGATTATTGGTATGGCAGATAATGGAGACTTTTATAGAGTAATAAGTTCTAATGGAGTATATGAATTAAATCCTAATGATAAAGATTTATATAATGGTTATTTCTATAAAAATTATGGTATATACAGATATAATAACGATAATGAAAAAATTTATACATCAACTCAAGGTATATTTATTAAAGCTGGGATTTATATCAATCAAATATTTAATAAAAATTATATTTTTGATATAAGGTTTATGTCATGGATATTTTTACTTGCAGAAGCTGTAGGCATTTATTTAATTGTAAAAGTATTAATAAATGGAATTGCTGATGAGAAATATAAGATGATAATTACTTTAATAACGATTTCAATATTTTGCGATACAGGATATTTAGCTTATTATAATTCCTTTTATGGAGAAGCAGTAAACATAAGTTTCTTTTTATTAAGCATAGGGATCTTATTAAATATGATAGAGTTTAATAAATTCAATAAACTAAATATCCTATTATTTGCAATTTCTTCTTTCATATTCTTTGGAGCTAAGCAGCAGCTTGCACCAGTTGGAATTTTAATTGCAATTATACTATTAAGAATGGGATTAAAAAGAAAAGAAAAAATATTTAAGGGGCTGGCTGCAGCTTTAGCAATTGGATTTGTTATAAGTTCAATATTATTTTACAGGACAGTAAGTGGAGATTTTGAATATATAAATTTATATCATTCTATGAATAGAGGAATTTTGTTATATGAAGATAATCCAGATGAAGTTATGAGGTATTTTAATTTAAATGAACAGTATTCATTATTAAAAGACACAACCTTTTATGATAATGTAACACTAGTAAATCTATATGATAATAAGCTCATAGAAGATTATTATAAAAAATTTACTACAACTAAAATAATATCTTATTATGCTACCCATCCAAGAGCATTTTTTAAAGTATTAAAAATATCTTTTGATAATGCATATTCAATAAGACCTAATGCTATGGGTAATTATGAAAAAAGTGCAAATAGAGAATTTGGCGCAAAATCTTATTTTTTTGCTTTGTATAGTACTGTAAAGCAGAAAATGTTTAGTTCAAATATATTATTTTCACTTATTGCACTAATAATCTATATATATGGAACTATACGCAGATATATAAAGGGATATAAAAATAAGGATTATAACATTATTTTTAAAGAAGAAGCTTATTTTTATATATTTTTAGTTGGCCTATCTCAAATAGTCATATCAGTGGTAGGGGCAGGAGATGCAGATTTAGCTAAGCACGTATTTATGTATAATATGAGTTTTGATTTAATTTTAATATATCTTGTAAGTACAAAATTACAAAATAGACAACTAAAGAAAAAAGCACTTAATTAATAGAAGGGAGAGAAAAGAGTGGAACAAACGAATACGAGGAAAAAGATTGATATACTAATGACATTGCTTATAGCATATTTTTTTGCTTTATGTTTAAGTATTAAGGCGTTAGGTCTTGATGATTCTTTTGAAAATTACCTGATGATTGAATTTGTTATGATGATAGCACTGATAAGTTACTATAGCAATATTACATTAGCATTAGTGGTTACATTAGTAACCGATTTTGGTTATATGAGTTATAAATTATATTTTTATTTTAGTAACAATGTAAGTGTTGATATTAGTACATATTATTGGATTATTTTACTTCCAATTACAGCAGTTTTGGTGTCATTAGTATCTAGAAATATTGTTATATTGCAGAAAGAAAATGAAAGTTTACTCAATGAAAATTCTAAATTAGTCATGATTGATGAAGATACAAATATAAGAAATCAGAGAGCTCTTTTAATTGAATTGCCAATTTATATGAAAATGAGTATAAGGCATAAGGTACCTGTAACTTTATTTGTTGTAAGGATTAAATTTGCAGAAAAACTTAAAAGCATTTTAGGAAAAGAAGAGTATAAAGCTTTATTAATTCAAGCAAGTGAAGTTTTTGAAAAGTCTTTAAGGGAAGAAGATATAAAATATTTAATAGATTATAGAACATTTGGATTCTTAACAATTACTGACATAGATGGAGCTAAGGTTGTAAAGGAAAGATTTAAAGAAAATGTTAGTAAATTTGATTTTTCAAAAGAATCTTTTTATAAAAATGTGAGAGTAGATATTCAAATAGGAAGCTATACTTTTGACAATTCAATAAATGATCCTTTGGAATTTATTAAATTGGCTGAAAAGGAATTAGAATATGATATACAAGAATAAAGGCTTTATATGTAAGACCATAATAATTTTCATTTGTTTTATTACTATAAATTTTTTGATTGAAGGTACCAGAATCAATGCTTTGGAAACTAATAATGAGAGCTCACAAGCAAAAAGTGAAATTTATTTTTATCTTGATGATGTTACACCTTTTAATGATCTAAATAATTTAATAGATGAAGTGGATTATTTGAAAAACAATGGAATTAAGTTTTTTATAGAAGCATCACCAGTATTTATAAACGAAGATTTAAAAGCAATGGGAAGATTTGCAGAATGCTTAAGATATGCACAAGCAAGTGGAGGAAAAGTAATATTGAGGTTTCCAATAATAAACAATAAAGGTGCAAATGGTGAAACAATAAATGAGCAGCTAATTAATAATAAGATTAAAGCGGCTTTTGATAATTACACTAATTATTGGGTATATCCAGTAGGTATGAGTATTGATGAGTCATTACTTTATAATGAAGATTTAAAAAACGTCCTAAACTGTACAGATACTTTGTTTTTTAATTCTGATGATAATACTAATTTTAATTTAAATAGTTATAATAATAAATCTTATAATAATATTATTCAAAAAATCAGTTTGGATGACTATATTAAGAATAATAAAGCTAATATATCAGAGAAAAGCGCATTGTGTGTAGAGAGTGACTCTTCCTTTGAGGAATTTAAAAACAATGTAGATAGAATTCTTAGTAAAGAAATTGTTCTTACTACAAATGATAAATTAAGCTCTTATATGAAATTTACTAATGAAGTAAAAAGCAATTCGAAAGGAATTTATTTTAATAATAAAGATGTAACTCAAGTTAGATTTATTAATGCAGAAGAATATGAAAGTGCATTTAATAAGGGAGAGAGCAAAGAAGAAAATACAGTTAAAAAGGATTTGACATCGTCTAATAAGAGTTTAGAAATATTAAGCATAGTAGCAATATTAATATTTTTAATAATATTGTTATTCAGCAGAAAAATCGAAAGGAAAAGGTTTTTTAAATAAAAGATATGAGTATTGTAGATTATTTAGTTATGTATTCTTTAATAATAATATGGATAACAGTATTTATGAATGTAGTATTAGTCATATCAGGATATGTGTATTATTCAAAAATAAACAAAGAAAAAATGGATGAACAATTAGAAGAGTATCCGTTTGTATCTATATTGGTTCCAGCTCATAATGAAGGCGTGGTTATTAGAAAGACAGTGATTTCATTATTAGAATTAGATTATCCAAAGGATAAATATGAAATAATAGTAGTAAATGATAATTCCAGTGATAATTCAGCAGAAATTTTGCAGGAGATGCAAAAGTTTCATAAAGAAAGAAATTTAATAGTAATAAACACTGATAATATAATTGGAGGAAAAGGAAAATCTAATGCCTTAAATATTGGACTTGGAAAAAGTAAGGGTAAAGTTTTGGCTGTATATGATGCAGATAATACTCCAGATAAGAAAGCATTGAAGTATTTAGTACAAACTTTGATGAAGGATAAGGGCCTAGGAGCAGTAATTGGAAAATTTAGATGCAGAAATAAAGAAAGAAATTTGTTAACTAATTTTATCAATATAGAAACTCTTACATATCAGTGGATGGCACAAGCAGGGAGATGGAATCTGCTTAAATTATGCACCATCCCAGGAACTAATTTTGTTGTAAGAAGAGAAATAATGGAAGAAATGGGCGGCTGGGATACGAAGGCTATAACAGAAGATACAGAGGTGAGTTTTAGAATTTATAGAATGGGGTATAAGATAAAATTTATGCCTCTTGCCGTAACTTATGAACAGGAACCTCAAACGGTTAAGGTATGGTTTAGGCAGAGAAACAGATGGGTAAAAGGAAATATATATGTAGTAATAAAAAATTTGAAATATTTATTCAGCACAAAAGCTGACGTTACGCGATTTGATATATTATATTACACTTTAGTTTATTTTTTCTTTTTATCTGCAAGCGTAATATCAGATACTATATTTATACTTGGCGGAATAAATTTAGTTCAAATACATATTGGAGGATATCAAGCAATTTTATGGCTTATGGCATTATTGGTTTTTATCTTATCTGTAATGGTAGCAATTTCGACCGAAAAGGGAGAATTAAATTTTAAGAACGTGTTAATTATACTATTAAGCTATTTCACTTATTGCAAAATGTGGGCTATAGTATCTGTAGCTGGATTTTATAATTATTTGAGGGATATTGTTTTTAAAAGAGAAACAAAATGGTATAAGACAGAAAGATTTTCATAGGGGGGAATACAGTGAAAAAAATTATTATAAATACTATGAATATTTTACTCTTAGTAATAGTCTTTTCTTTAAATATAATAGTAGGAGTTTCAGCAGCACCCAAAGGAAACAATATAGCGGAGCAGAATGAAAGCAGTAAGACTTATAATTTTAATAATGATGTAGTTTTTAGCGGAGCATTTTCAAGTCATAGCACTTATTTTGATATAGATGAGTGGTGGAAAAATACAAAAGTAACGGCAGAAATTAATTTTAGCATAAATCAATTAATTGATGCAGATCAAGAAGCATACATAAAATTATCGGTTAACGGAACACCTTTTTATTCACAAAAAATAATATATAAAAATGATTCAGAAGAACAACAAATAAAAGTTCCTATACCTGATAATATTTTAAAAAACGGCTCAAATGAGTTAAAAGTAGAGACATATTTAAGACCTTCCGATGAAGCCTGTAAAGATGATGTTAATTTAGCTAATTGGTTTGTAATAAAAAAGAGCAGCAATGTAAAAGCAACATTTAATAATATTATTTCTGATAATAAAATATCTAATTTTCCATATCCATTTTTAAAAAATCAAGATAACACTGGAGATTTAGATGATTTATCAATTATAATCCCTGATAATTATAGTGATGGAGAGTTAAGTGCAGCATTTATTTTAAATTCATATCTAGAGAAGTTAAATGATACATATAAAAATAAAATAAGTATATTAAAATATAGTGATTTTGCAAAAAAAGAGAACACAAATAGTATTTATATTGGAGGCTATAATAGCTTTCAAAATGAATTTAATATGCAAGGCAATGAAAGTAGTAATTGCCTTATAAAGGTGTTAAATTCAGCATATTCAAAAAATGAAAATGTTAAAACTATGGTGATTTTATGTGATAATGATGATAATTTAATAAAAGGAATCAAAACCTTACAAAATAGTGATTTAGTATTTCAACTAAATAGTGATACCTATAATGTAACCAGTGATTTAAAAGCAGAAACTATGCCAGATACTAATACAAGTGGAAAAGTCACTTTTAAAGACATGGGAATCAATGAAATGCAATTAGCAGGTCCTTTTAGAAGAGAATCGACTATAAGTTATAGCATTCCTAAAAATAGAATTTTTTCTCAAAGTGATAAGATTAAGCTATTCATGAGATACTCTGATAATCTTGATTTTGATAAATCTTTAGTTACTATTTATATCAATAATACACCAATAGGTAGTAAAAAGTTAGAAGAAGCTAAATGTTCACAGGATGAGATAGAATTAAATTTGCCGAGTGATGTTAGTAATACAAATTATTTAGATATAAAAGTTGCTTTTGACTTAGAACAAAAAAATACTTATTGTGAAAAAAGAGAGGAAGAAACTCCTTGGGCTTTGGTAACAGGAGATTCCTATTTATATATTGGGAATAACACTATAAATGAATATTATTTTTCTAGTTATGGTGCTCCATTTGTGAAAGATGGAATGTTTAATGATACAGCAATGATTGTACCTGATAAGTTAAGCTCTGAGGAAATAAATTCTTTAGGAAAGGTTGTAGGATACTTAGGAAAAGATGTTTCGTATAACAATGGAGATTTTAAAGTAGTTAGAAGCTCGAATGTAACTGATGATGATAAAAAGAAAAATATAATTATTTATGGAACTCCTAAAACAAACAATTTGATTACAGCTATAAATGATCAGCTATGGTTTAAATATGATGAAAATTACTCTAAACTTTTATCAAATGAAAAGCTAGAGTTAACAGATCCTTTTAGCTCAAAAATTGCTAATTTTCAATTTGATATATCTAAGTTTGATAATCAAAAAGCTATGCTTGTATTAACATCACCAGATAGTGAGATATTAAAAGATTCATTAACTTATTTAAGCTCAACTGAAATGCTTTCAAAACTTAATGGAGATTGTGCAATAATAGATCAAAATGGTGATATTAAAACCTATAAAATGAAAAAAGAAACTTCAAAGCCTGCTTATGAAAAAATTGAAGCTTTAAGTGGTAATGCTAAAGCATTGCTTATAATTACAGAATTATTTGTAGTATTTGCAGTAAGTGCTGCAGCATTGTATTTTATGAAGAATAGGAAAAAGAAATAAATAAAATTAGAATTTTTATTTAGTATGCTAGAATAGTAAATGAGAACGTTGAAAATAATAATAAATTAAAAGTTATACAAATGAAAAGGTTAAAGCCTCAGTATAAGAATACTAAACCTTTAACCTTTTTCGTTTCATATAATATGTTTGCATAAAAGTCTTTAGTTAAATTTTTATAGCTCTCCAGCAGGCTTCTATAGTTTGTTTTATTTCTACTTCGCCTAATGGATACTTATTATTTAAATGGCCTTTAATAACAGATATAATCAACCCAGTAGCTATCTGACAACACATCATCAAATTCATTTCTCTAATAATTCCTTGCTTTTGCCCTTCAAGTATAATTGAAAAAAAATCATTCATTGCAGGGTCAGTAGTGTTTTTTAAATTTTCAGATATATATGGCGAATGAGAGTAGTTTTCAAGAAATTGTAATTCTTTTGGATAATGGATTGCAAAATCTGCTATTCTATTTAAGAAAAATTTAAATTTTTCGTATAATGTTTCTGTAGAATCATAATCTTCTATTACAAAGTTTGACATATGAATTGCTATATCTTTATATAATGCATTCACTAGTTCTTCTTTATTCTTAAAATAGTTATAAACAGTTCCGGATCCAACATTTGCCCGCTTGAAAATTTTTGCAAATGTAACAGATTGCAAGCCTTCTTCTGTAATTAAATCGAGAGTTGATGTTAAAATATCTTCACGTTTTCCCATTTCATTCACCTCTAATACTGTGGAATTTTTGTTCTAATTAATTTTATATTTTTTTTATTTTAATGTCAATTACAGATATATAAATTCCAAAAGGATGTTTTTATGTTACAAAAATTAAATGATATAGCAGGATATAATATAAAAAATAATTATAAATGGCATATTAATTCCAATAAATATTAAGAAATATATGATTTAAATTAAAAAATATATATTCAAGTCGAAAAAATGGAATGAAAATTCTAAATTTTATTGACAATATTGATATAAGTATTTATAATTTTATTAAGAATATATGTTCCAAAAAAATAACAAAACGTACTAACATTTATCTAGATAAGCTAATAAGGGTAAAGAGTCTAATTGGGAATATGGATTTTTATAAAGTTAAGGAAATGCAAAATGATGAAGTTAGAAAAAAGGTTAAGGAACAATTAAATAAATTGAAATTAATATAAAGGAGAGAAATGAATATATGAAAAAATTATTAGATACAACTAAAATGGGAAATATGACTTTAAAAAATCGTTTTATCAGTGCAGCCATAGGGGATTTTACTGGTGAAGGTCTCATCAATGAGAGAATCATTGAAAAATATGAGACTTTAGCAAAAGGTGGCGTAGGAACAATTGTTACTGGATTTACATTAGTAGATGAAGCATAAAAATCATTTCCTATATTATCAATATACGAGGATTCATTTATTGAGAATTTCAAGAAGTTAACTGATAAAGTTCATTCTCATGGAGCTAATTTCATATCCCAATTAGTATATATAGGTTCCTATGTTATGGGAGATGTAGGGGATAGAGAGGTTCTTGGACCAAGTGCCGTGGCAAACCAAAATACTAATGTTATTCCGAAAGAAATGAATATTAGTGAAATAAAGGCTGTTCAACAAAAATTTGCAGAAGCAGCAATTAGAGCTAAAAAGTCAGGATTTGATGGTATTGAAATTCATGCTGCTCACGGATTTCTGTTAAATCAGTTTATTACGCCTTATTATAATCGTAGAAATGATATTTATGGTGGTTCTATAGAAAACAGAGCAAGAATGCTGCTTGAAACATATTCAGCAATTAGAGAAGCAGTTGGACCTGAATATCCAATTTGGGTTAAAGTTAATAGTGTGGAAGGATTTGAAGGAGGATTAACTTTAGAGGATTGCCTTTATACATGTAAGGAATTAACAAAACTTGGTGTAGATGCAATAGAAGTAAGTGGTAATTTTATGTCGTTATCCTCAAATAAAGGGATTTATTTTAAAGAAGAAGCAGCTGCGATAGCTAAAGAAAATAATGTTGCCGTTATAGTTACAGGAGGAAATCGTAACTTCGAAGAAATGGAAGAGTTACTAAACAATACAGAAATTGAGTACTTTGGTATGGCAAGACCTTTTATTTCAGAGCCGGATCTTATAAATAAGTATGAGAAAGAGCATAGAACTCAAATAAAGTGTGTTAGTTGCAATCAATGTGCTAATCCTAGTAATGGTTATGGATGTATTTTAAATAAATAAAGTTTAACTATAGAATAAATGCAAATTATTAAGAATATAAAACATTTACACATCTTATTTAGAGCATCCTATGAAGCTTATATATAGCATAAAATAATATTTTTAATATAAAAAATAATCCAAGGAAAACTTTATCCTTGGATTATTTCATTTTAAAGTGTGCAAAGATCAGATTGTATAAACAGAATTATAGATATGAAATAAAATAATTAAATAGTAGGACTTGCAGCATCAAGAAGAACTCCTTATGTTAAATGAAGAATACATGAGATATATGGGAGAATTACAGATATTAAAAACTAATCAGAAGGCGGATTATAGGACAAATGTTGTAGCACGTGTTGCAGAAAATTATGTTCATATGCTTAAGTATATAAATGGTGGTAAAAAATTTTATTTTAATATAAAATAAATGTAAAGCCAAAATGAGAATTAATAAAGAGACAGAAGAGAAATTAATTTCTACGAGAAAAGCAGTTAAAGAATTAAAAAATAGACAATAATTAATATAAAATCTACTATCAATTAAAGGAATAATACTGGAGGTACAAATAAATATGGCCATATTGGAAATGTGTGTTGGAAATTATGAGGATGCTGTTTCAGCTGCTCATAAAGGAGCAGATAGAATAGAGTTATGTGATAATTTGTTAGAGGATGGAACTACTCCAAGCTTCGGAACAATTAAAAAGACTATAGAGAAATTAAATATTCCTGTAATGGTTATTATAAGGCCGCGTGGAGGAAAATTTGTATATACAGAAGATGAAGTAGAAATAATGAAATATGATATAGAAATGTGCAAAAAACTTGGAGCTTATGGAGTGGTTATTGGAGCAATAAAAAATTGTAGGGTAGATAAAAGACTTATTAAGGAATTAGTACAATTGGCTAAACCTATGAGCATAACTTTTCATATGGCATTTGATGAAGTAGAAGATAAGTTTGCAGCAGTTGATGAATTAATAGAACTTGGTGTAGATAGAATACTTACAAAAGGTGGAGCTAAAGATGCTATGTCTGGTAAAGATATCTTAAAAGAGTTAATTGATTATGCTGATAGCAGAATCTCAATAATGCCGGGAAAAGGTGTAAATAAGGAAAACAGAGATTTTCTTTTGGAGTATACAGGTGCAGATGAAATACATGGAAGTAAGATAGTTTAATTAAGAAAATGCTTTTAATAATTGGTATAATATAAAGTATACATGAAAGTTTTAAATGGATGATTACAGTATGAAAGGCTAGAAGAAAATGAATAATTTAACTGAAACAAAAGAAATTTTATCTAATAAAAGAAAGTTAAAAATAAGTGGAGTATTGTTTTTAGTCAGTGCTGCACTATTTCTTATGTCAAGATACATAGATAATTTTTCGGATTTTTATTATAAATATGTATATATAATAGTGCTTAATACCATTCCAAGAGGATTTTCTTTAATTCCCTTTTCACTATATGAGATAATACTATATGGTTTTTCAATATTTATTTTAGTTAGATTAATAAGGTATATTTATCTTGGTATAACCAAAAAACTTTCGTTTAAGAAAATTATTATAAGAGCAACGAGTAATTTTTTAATTTATGTATCAGCTTTTTTGTTTTTAAATATGATAGCTTTAGGTGTTAACTCTTTTAGAACGGATTTTGTTACTTTAACAAATTTGAAGGTTAGTAATAATTCAGACGAGGAAAGGCTTATTGAGATTTGTGAACTTTTTAAGGATAAGCTTAATGAACTAGATGGAAAGATACAAAAGGATCAAAATGGATTTTTGAAATTGGATACTAATGTAAGGCAGGAAGGAAGAGATAATATGAAAAATTTAGGTAAGACTTACTCGTTTCTTCAAGGCTATTATCCTATTCCTAAGCCATATATTTTCTCTAAGGTAATGTCTTATCAACTATTAGAAGGAGAGACAAATTTTACTCTTGAAGCTAACTATAATAATGATATGCCGCAAGTCGATATTCCAAGTACTATTTGCCATGAACTAAGTCATGTAAAAGGATTTATAAATGAATATGAAGCAAATTATATAAGTTTTCTCGCATGTATTAATTCAAATAGTTACGAATATCAATATAGTGGGTATTTTATGGCATATTCTTATTGCATGAGTGATTTATATTATTCTAATCTAGATGCTTTCAAAAAAATAAATAGTGAGCTTTCTGACAATGTGAAGCTGGAGCTAAAAAATGAAGCCTTATTTTGGGATAACTACAGAGGTGGAATATCAGATTTATATGATAATGTATATGATAAGATACTAAAAGCCGGCGGTCAGGAAGATGGTATCAGAAGTTACAATGTTGTTGTTAAATTGTTAATGGCAGGATATGGAGATCAATTTGAATAATTTTTTGGGTAATAATTTAACTAATATAATTGTAAATTAAATTCACATTTAATTTTGGCATAGTCTTTAAGCGTAATAATGTAATTAATATAATAAAATAGCATTTTAAGAAAATTGAAAATTTTCATAAATAAAAAACCATGCACGAAAAAGTGTTTATACTTTTGTAATGCATGGTTTTGTATGTTTTTTGCAGTTTTCTCAGCAGATTAAATTAACTGAGAATTACACGTGATTGTTTGTTCCAGGTTGTGAGATGTTTTTAAGTGCATTCTCTGCATTATCTTGAAGATTAGGTTCAACTGAAATATCTCCAAGAGCTACTATTCCTACAAGATTATTATTTTCTACAATAGGAAGTCTTCTTATCTGCTCGTCACTCATTATTTTTGCAGCATCGTGAACATCCATTTCAGGACGTCCTGTAACAGGATTAGAACTCATAACATCACATATTTTTTGCTGGCTTGTGTTGGCTCCGGATGCTACAGAATTTAAGGTGATATCTCTATCTGTAATGATTCCAACTAATTTTTGCGAATCACATACGGGTATTGAACCGACATCAAATTGTTTCATAATTTGAGCAGCTCTTTCAACAGAATCCTTTGAATTTAAGCTTACTATATCTTTTGACATTATATCTTTTACTAACATAATATCCACCTCCCAAAATATATTTCCCACTAAATTCACTTTTTATTTATATAAATTTTCGTCCTTTAAAACTCTTAATCCATCTGTAAGACTAAAAACATTAAGCCATAATATAAAATTTACAATTTAATAAGTAATTCACTTAAATTAACAATAGCATAATTAAATGTTAATAATGAAGTGATATAGTGACAATAGAAATAAGATAGGAGGAATTTATAGTATGAGGCTTGTTATATTAGGAGATTTTCATTATTCATCTCTTGAAGAAATGGATAGAGAGAAGGATAAGCAGATATTTGATATTAGAGATAAGTATTATGAAAAGGTGATATATAACTTTTTAAAAACTAAAGGTGATTATCATATATCTTTAGGTGACTTAACTAATTATGGTAATAAACAAGAATTGGAATATGTATGCAGTGCAATGAAAAATAAAGGAGTTAACTTTATTAATGTACTAGGAAATCATGATAGCTATAACTCATCGAAAAATGATATTTTAAGTATTACAAAGCAAGAAAGATATTTTTCTATATGTGAAGGTAATATTATAATGATTTTTATTGATTCAACTCTTGAAACAAATCATGAGCGCTGGGCAGGATATATGGACGAGGTACAGCTTCAGTGGCTTAAAAATGAAATCATACATTCAACAGGTAAGACAATTTTTATTTTTTCCCATCATCCAGTCTACGGAACTACAACTTTCTCAAAAGATGAAAACTCATATATAGAACAAATTGAAGAGTTAAATAAAATTTTAGCGTTGCATGAAGGGCGTGGAATATTTTTTTGTGGTCATAATCATGCTAATTCTATATCTAAAAGAGATAATTGGCATTTTGTTCAGACAGCAGCTACTTTTTAGACATCAATGCATTTAGAGTGGTTGACATTTATGATGACAAAATAAAGCTTGATTACAAGGAAGTAGACAATGTAAGTGAGCTTTCTAAAAATCTGGGATCTAATATGTTTCACTTTTCACTTAAGGACAATGCAGTAGGAAATGAAGAGGATAGAAGATTAGAAATTTTAAATGATGTGATAATTGGTTCATAAAACTGAAGTTGATAAGATGGCAAAAGATATTAGTTCAATATTAAGCAAAGAAGCTTAGAAATCAACTTTTAGTTTGAATCTGCCTTAATTTTCCTTGAAATAGACCTTGCTCGAAGTATTATGATAATATTGTATAAAATAAATTTATTTATGTAATGCATGAAATATATGTAAGCAAAATAAATTTATTGGGTATGATATAAAACATAAAATGTATTGAGGAGCGTGTTAGTTAATGGAGAATTTTGGATTTTATACACCAACTAAAGTAGTTTTTGGAAAAGGCGCAGAGATGCAGGTAGGTGCTCTTGTGAAGTCCCAAAACTGTAAGAAAGTATTAGTGCATTTTGGTGGAAATAGTGCAAAGAAATCAGGACTTTTAGATAGAGTTTTTGAATCTTTAAAAAGAGAAGACATTGATTATATAAGTTTAGGAGGCGTAGTTCCAAATCCTAGACTCTCAAAAGTATATGAAGGTATCGAGCTATGCAAAAAGGAAGGCGTTGATTTTATATTAGCTGTTGGTGGAGGCAGTGTTATTGATTCTGCTAAAGCAATAGGATATGGAATGGCAAATGACTGTGATGTGTGGGATATATATACTAGAAAAGCAGAGGTTACTGGCTGTCTGCCAATTGGTGCAATATTGACTATTTCAGCAGCTGGAAGTGAAATGAGCGATTCATCAGTAATTACAAATGAAGATGGATGGCTAAAGAGAGGCTTTAATAGCAATTACTCACGCTGCAAATTTGCGATTATGAATCCAGAACTTACTTATACATTGCCTAAATATCAAACAGCAAGTGGTGCGGTAGATATTTTGATGCATACAATGGAACGTTATTTTACTCAATCAGAAAGTATGGAGATTACAGATAACATTAGCGAAGGTCTAATGAGGGCAGTAATTAATAATGCAAAGATATTGATGTCAGAACCTGAAAATTACGATGCTCGTGCTGAAATCATGTGGTCAGGAAGTCTTTCACATAATGGTTTAACTGGATGTGGGTCTATTGGAGACTGGGCATGTCATCAGCTTGAACATGAACTTGGAGGTATGTTTGATGTAGCTCATGGAGCTGGGCTTGCAGCAGTATGGGGAAGCTGGGCTAGATATGTATATAAGAGTAATGTTACACGTTTTGCACAATTTGCCGTGAATGTAATGGGAGTATCGAATGATTTCCGTAATCCGGAGAAAGTGGCTTTAGAAGGAATTAAAGCAATGGAAAACTTTTATCATCAAGTTGATATGCCAAATTCAATAAGTGAGCTTGGAATTAAATTAACAGACGAGCAAATAGACGAATTATCGTATAAATGCAGTTTTAAGAATACAAGAACTATTGGAGCATTTAAGCCGATTAATACTGAAGATATGAAAAATATTTATGTTATGGCCAAATGATTTTAGAGTTATGTTAAAATTTTCTTTCATGAAAAATTTAATACACAGGAAAGACGTTTATAATACAAGAAAATAAAAAGATAATTAAGTTAATCATAGCTATAAGTTAATTTTGTAAAGAAAAAGTGAAAATATATTTACAAGATAGAAAAGTAGATATACAATGTCATTAATATATTAAGTAATGGTGCTTAGAAAGAATTAGTTCTTTTTGGGCACCATTTTTTTGTGTATTGATTAAATAATTTTGTAGGAATCTTATTTAATAAGCTTATATGAAATTCAATGTAAAAGACAATGGTGTCAAGTATTAATTTGCATCATTGTCTTCTTTTTTATTTTAGGAGGTGAAAGTATATTTTACAAAGTCAGATATATAGCATAGGTGTTGACATTGGAACATCTACAACGGAAGTCATAGTTAGTAAGTTAAAGCTTAAAAACATTTTAAGCTCTTCATTAATAAGGGAAACAGTAATTGATGGAAAGGAAATAATCTACAAAAGCCCTATTGCATTTACTCCCTTATTGGATGAAGTAACTATTGATTTTAGCAAAGTCAAAGAGATTGTCGCTAAGGCTATTAAATCAAGCGGAATAGAAAAAAATAAGATATCAACTGGAGCTGTAATTATAACTGGAGAAACTGCGAGAAAAGAAAATGCAGCAGAAGTATCTAATAGCCTTTCGGAGTTCCTAGGGGATTTTGTAGTAGCAACTGCAGGCCCTAAACTTGAGTCATTACTTGCAGGTTTTGGTTCAGGTGCTTGTGATATGTCAAAGGAGCTTAACAGAAGAATAATAAATCTTGATATTGGAGGCGGGACAACTAACGCAGCAATTTTCAACTGTGGTGAATGTGAAGAAACCTTTGCATTAGATATTGGGGGAAGACTTATTAAGTTTGATGATGAAGGGAAAGTCATTTATATTTCAAGAAGAATTGAATTTCTCATAAAGAAGTTAAATCTAGATATTGAGATTGGGAAAATAGCGGATATAAAGGATATAGAATCTTTATGCAAAAAATTAGCATGCAGTTTATCAGAGGTTTGTATCTTAAAAGAAATGAAAGAAGATACTGAAAAGTTATTTATAACTGAAGGCTTTGCAGGGATTAAAGTAGATTATATAAGTTTTTCAGGAGGAATAGGTGAATATATAGGTGATATAAATGTAGAGCTTAGTCTTAAAGAAGCCATGAAACACAAAGATATAGGAGTGGTGCTAGGAAATTGTATAAGTACAGAATTTAAAAAATATAAGAAGCTTGTGATATCTCCAAAAGAAAAAATAAGGGCAACAGTAATTGGAGCAGGAAATCATTCAATGACAATAAGCGGCAGCACAATAGCTTTTGATAAATCTGTACTACCACTTAAAAATATACCTATATTAAAACCATTTTACAAAGAAGAGAAATTAAATGAAATATATGCTCAAGGAATTAAAAAGATCAGTATGTATGAAGAATCTCCAATAGCAATTTCTCTTATAGGACCTAAGAGTCCAAGTTATGAAGAGCTTAAGATAATTGGAGATCAAATAATAAAGTTATATGAAGAAATTGATGGACCAATAATCGTAATTTTAGAAAGTGATTTTGGAAAAGCTCTTGGGCAGATAATTTCCTTAAATTTAAAAGAGAAAAGAGAAATTATATGTATAGATAAAATATCTACGAAGAATGGAGACTATATGGATATAGGTCTGCCTATAGGTGATGCGATTCCTGCGGTTATAAAAACTTTAATTTATAACTGCTAAGTTAAATATTTAAAAAGATAACTATGAAACTATTTATGTATGAAAGAATTTAACTATAAAAATACAAAAATACTTAATTATTAATATATTTAACTATAAAAATATAAAAGTATTTAAATATAAAAATTTATTAATATTTTACTATGAAAATATAAAAAAAGAAAAATATTTAAATATTTATAGTAAACATCAGGCTTTAAGGGGTTTTTGTATATAAAATTTTTTAATTGCATTGAATGTTTTAAGGAATAATCAATTAATTTTATTTTATAAATTTTAAATTAATCTGTTAATTTGAATAGATATATGGAGAGTGATAAATATGAATAATGAATTAAAAAAGACTTTAAAACCAATACAGCTTTGGGGAATAATAGTTGGTATGGTTATATCAGGAATGTATTGTGGATGGAATTATGCATTGGACTTTACAAGTCCAGTTGGATTTATAGTAGCAATTTTAATAGTTACAGTTTTTTATACTACATTTATGTTTAGTTATGCAGAACTTTCTACTGCGATACCTCATGCAGGAGGACCTTCAGAATATGCATCAAGGGCTCTTGGAAAGTTTGGTGGGTTTTTTGCTGGTTTTTCATGCTTAGTTGAATTTTTATTTGCAACACCAGCAATAGCTTTGTCAATAGGTGCCTATATTAATTTTCTAATACCAGGAGTTCCAGCAGTTATAGCAGCCATAATTGCTTATGCAATATTTGTAATCATAAATTGCCTTGGAATTGAAGCAGCAGCTAAAGTTGAACTTACTGTTACTGTTATTGCTATAGCAGGGTTAATATTATTTGTAGGAGCAGGTGCGCCACATATCGAGATGAGTAATATTCTTGGTGGCGATATTTTCAAAGGCGGCTTCAGTGGAATTTTTGGTGCAATACCATTTGCAATTTGGTTTTACTTGGCTGTTGAAGGAGGAGCAATGTCAGCTGAAGAATGTGAAAATCCTAAAAAAGACATACCAAAAGGTTTTATTTTAGGGATAGCTACTCTTGTAGTATTAGCACTTGCAACTTTCTTTGTAACAGCAGGAACAACAGATGCAGGAACTATAAGCTCATCAGATTCACCACTACCTACAGCCTTAGAGGGGATATATGGAGCAGGGCTTCTATCAAATGCAATGAGCTTCATAGGATTATTTGGTCTTATTGCAAGTCTTCATGGAATAATTATAGGATATTCAAGACAAGGGTTTGCAATGTCAAGAGCTGGATATTTACCAAAATTCTTGTCAAAGACAAATTCTAAAGGTGCACCAGTGCATTCTATAGTCATAATGAGTTTAATTGGAATGATATTTGTTTTAACAGGACAAACTGCTGTAATCATTGTTATATCATCCTTTGGAGCTGTCGCATTATATATAATAAGTATGATTTCTTTATTTATTTTAAGAAGCAGAGAGCCAGAGCTTAACAGACCTTTTAAAGTTGCTTATCCTATTGTACCTGCTGTAGCAATTATAATAGCATTCGTATTTTTAGTTGCGTTAATTATCTCGAATTTTTCTACTGTCCTATGGGTAGTTGGAGCTTATGCTTTAGCAATAATTTATTATTTTGTATATTCAAAGGTTAGTGGAACAAGTGCAGAAGAACAGCTTGATGGAGAAACTATATAAGTGACGATGAACAATGTACAAATGATAATTGACAATGAAAGAAGAAAAGTTTGTAAATTTTCAAAAATATAATTTTATCGGAAATTATACATTGTTAACTTTAAATTAGCGGGTGAGCATTATGTGCTTATCTGCTAATTGTCACTAAATGAAGGAGAGACAGATATGATTTTAAAAACAGCGCTTTTTGGAAAGGTATATAATTTCAAAGATGTAAAAGAAGTTCTTGCAAAGGCAAATGAAGAAAAATCCGGAGATAGACTTGCAGGAATTATAGCAAATTCAACTGAAGAACGAGTTGCAGCAAAAATTGTACTTTCAGAGCTTACTATAGGAGATTTAAGAAATAATCCTGTGGTAGATTATGAAAAAGATGAAATCACTAGAGTTATTCAAGATGGAGTAAATGAAGAAGTTTTTAATAATATTAAAGGAATGACAATAGGAGAATTTAGGGAATTTCTCTTAGCAAAAGATGGAGATGAAATTAAAGGAGTAAGAGATGGGTTAACTTCAGAAGTTATAGCAGGTGTAGCTAAACTTATGAGTAATATGGATCTTATATGTGCATCAAGAAAGCTCATAAATACAGCTACTTGCAATACCACTATTGGAAAGAGCGGAACACTTTCAGCAAGACTTCAGCCAAATCATCCAACAGACAGCCTTGATGGGATAATGGCTTCTGTTATGGAAGGAGTAAGTTATGGAGTAGGCGATGCTGTAATTGGTCTTAACCCAGCAGTAGATACCATTGACAGTGTATATAATATATTAAAGGCATTTAAAGACTTCATGTATAAGTTTAAAATACCAACTCAAAATTGTGTTTTAGCTCATGTTACAACTCAAATGGAGGCTTTAAAAAAGGGAGCACCTATGGATTTGATGTTTCAAAGCATAGCAGGTTCTGAACTTTCTAATAGAGCTTTTGGAATAGATGTGAAGTTAATGGATGAAGCTTATGCTATGATGAAGGAGTTAAAAGCTTCTAAAGGTGATAACTTCATGTATTTTGAAACTGGACAAGGTTCAGAATTATCTTCAGATGGGCATAATGGAGCGGATCAGCTTACAATGGAAGCAAGATGTTACGGTTTTGCTAAAAAGTATAATCCTTTTTTAGTTAATACAGTTGTTGGCTTTATAGGCCCAGAATATCTATATGATGGAGCGCAGGTAATAAGAGCAGGACTTGAAGATCATTTTATGGGAAAATTAACTGGGTTATCAATGGGAGTTGATGCCTGTTATACAAATCACATGAAGGCAGATCAAAATGATCTAGAGAATTTAGCAGTGCTGCTTGCACAAGCCAACTGCAATTATTTTATGGGAGTTCCAGGTGGCGATGATGTAATGTTAATGTATCAGTCTTCAAGCTATCATGATATAGCAGCTTTAAGAGAAATAACAAATAAAAGACCAATTAAAGAATTTGAAGACAGACTTGAAGAGCTTGGAATAATGAAAAATGGAATATTGACAAGCAGGGCAGGAGATCCGTCAATATTTTTGAATATGGGAGTGTAAGTTATGGAGAAGGATATTTTAGAAGATATATCGACAATTGATTTAAATACTAAGGTTTCAGTAGATAATCCAATAGATTATAATGGCCTTATGAGTTTAAAAAAATCAACATCAGCAAGAATTTGCATAGGAAGAGCTGGTTCACGCTACAAAACCAGTGATTACTTAAGGCTTAGAGCAGATCATGCAGTTGCAATGGATGCAGTCTGGACTCATGTAGATGAAGAAGCAATTAATGAGCTTGGTTTTTATAAAGTTCAAACATTAGTAAAAGATAAAGAAGAATATATAACAAGGCCTGACCTTGGAAGAAGCTTTTCTGAAAAAGTAATAAAGGAAATAAAAGAAAAATGCATTAGTAATGTTGATGTTCAGATTATAGCAGGAGATGGATTAAGTTCGCCAGCTATAACTGTAAATTTAAAGGAAATATATCCTATGATTGTTGATGGCGTAAAAGCTAAAGGATACAAAATAGGAACTCCCATCTTTGTTAAATATGCCAGAGTTGCTACTATGGATAAAATAAGTGAAGCAATAAATGCAAAGGTTACACTTATATTGATTGGAGAAAGACCAGGTCTTGCTACAGGTGAAAGCATGAGCTGTTATATGGCTTATGAGGCAAGCAGCAGAAAACCAGAATCTCAAAGAACTGTAATATCCAATATACACAGAAATGGAATGCCTCCAGTAGAAGCAGGGGCACAGATTGTTGAGTTAATAGGAACGTTGCTAAGGGAAAAGAAAAGTGGTATAGAGCTTAAATTATAGATATCCAACTTTAAAATTAAGCCTATATAATTTCTGGTATAGGTACGCAAGAAAGTTTAATTAAAATAGATGATTATTCTAATTAATGCAGAATAGTAAGTTAGGGCATCACAACTATAACATTGCAAAATAAGGAAAATTTATAAGGGGAGATGGGTGATGTTTTTATTTAACAAGATAATCTTTTTGTTTATTAAGGAAGATGTATACATTGGATATTCAATTGAAGAAGTATCAAAAATAATAAATATTCTAGAAGAGAACAATATCGAATATACTCACAAAGCAATAAATGATTTAAGATATGGTGATAGATTTAGTTTAAATAGGGTTGGAGTGAACATGGACTATCAAATCCAGTATACTATTTCTGTTGGCAAAAGTGATTATGCTGAAGCAAAATATCTTGTTAATAAGGTTTTGCACCCATAAAATAATGAAAGTTAATTTTGATACTAAAATAATAAACTTTATTTCATAATCTTCTCAAATTATGAATCGCTAAAAATAAATAGCAAATTGTAAAATCGTATTATTCAAGAAAGTAAGCGATTCACATCAAATCATAAATTTGAGTTATTTTGTTTAAAAATCATTTATTGATAAACCTTACATTTAAGGGATTTCTGTCTACTAGTTTCTTGTATTTATATCTTGGGTAACCAACCATAATAGCTCCCGTAATAACTGTGTCTTCAGGGATATTAAATAGAGAAATTAGTGGCAAATGATTAGAAAATGCACAAAATTCAAATAATCCAGCCCAGCAAGAACCAAGTCCAATAGTAGTTGCATATAGTTCAGCGTAAGTAAGTTCTGAAATAGTGTTTTCTCTTCCTTTTTCAAAGTTCTTTGGAGCTGTCGCGATTATAAGATGAGGAGCGTTACGCAAGATTGAATCTATTCCATAAGTTCTATAGTTTTGTACATGTCTTGAAAAACTCCAATGATGAGACGGTGTTTTTAATTGTTTTTCCATCCATTCAACTATAATTTCAGTGGCCGTTTCTAATATATTCTTACTTTCTACAATAATATATGAGATGGCTTGACTGTTGCTAGCAGTAGGTGCATAACGCGCAATATTAGTTAATTCTAATAGTTTTTCCCTAGGTACTGAAGCATCTTTATAACAACGTATTGAACGCCTCGATCTAAGAAAATGTTCTGCAGTTTTTGAATTTATAACTGGAAAGTTATCTATATCACTCTGATTAGTTATAGGTGATTTTATATTATCTAGCGCTTCATTAGGACATACAGCAACGCATTGTCCACAAGCAATGCAGTTATTAGCATTAATGACTTTAGGACCAGTTTTGTCTATAGATAAAACGCTTGAAGGACATACATTTGCACAAATTCCACACTTAATACATTTTGATTGGTTTACATTAATTAAATTCATTGAATTTCACTCCTAATTAATTAACAATTTTTACATCACATTCAAGTTCCTGTGATATAATATAATTTATATGATTGCGGTAATATTAACAAGTACGCACTTTTTAGGAACATGGTTACTATTTGTATACCATAATTAGTGTTTGAAGATATATGAGGTGGATTATAAATGATGGAATTTAAAGGTATTCAATATAATTGTTCTATGGAGCTAACATTAGATATAATAGGTGGTAAATGGAAAAATCTTATTATTTGGAATCTAGGGAAAAAAACTATGCGTTTTAATGAGTTAAAAAGAAGTTTACCTAATATTACACAAAAAATGTTAACTCAACAGCTTAGAGCTCTAGAAGAAAGACAGCTTATAAATAGAGTTATTTATAACCAAGTACCTCCAAAAGTGGAATATTCACTTACGGATTATGGAATAAGTCTTTTGCCAATTTTAAATGACTTATGTAAATGGGCAATTAACTATTCTAATTTAATTACGTGTAAAACTGAAGTAAAATAATTAAATAAGTTAAAAATTATTATATAGATAAACAAATCAAGTTTTTAATTTGTTTATCTATATTTAGTTAATGTATAATTCTATAAAAACTAAAACATATTTTGTAGATTTGAAGTAGTAAATGATAAGAAAGAAGTTCTTTGAAAATTGAATAATACGGTTTTAAATATTATGATATAATAAACTTATATTACATAAAATGGTTTATAAGTCAATTATAGTAGTGATATAGTTGAATACATTTCAAGTACATGAAGGGAGAATCTTGATATGGATATTGGATGTAACTGGTCAAAAGCTTTAAAAATTCTTATTGAGAAAGATTCGGTAAAAATAGATTATATTAAGTCATTTGGATATGGAAATTTTGATAATGATTTTAAAACGATGCGTTCAATGAGGCCTGTTTTAGTACATGGGTTGGGTTATTTTGAAAATACAGGAATGAATGACATAGAAAAGATTAATTTTAATTCTGCAAATAGTATTATAAAAAAGTGCGATTCACCTCATTACGGCCTCCATCTTGCTATAAGGTCTAAGGATATGTTTGAAGGAATGAGTAAAGAGGATATATACAAACGTATGTCTGAACAAATTCAGTTTTTTAAAAAGAATTTATCAGTACCATTATTGCTTGAAAATTCACCAGACACACCACATGATCGCAAGGCATTTGATCTCTATCCGTATATAATGCCAGAACAAATTTGTAAAATAATAATTGAAAATGATGTATCTTTTTTGCTTGATATAACACATGCAAAGCTTACAGCAAAATATAGGGGGTGGGATGTTTATGATTATATTGGAAAGTTACCACTTGATCATGTTATAGAAATTCATACAAATGGTTCGGGTTATGATACAGATGGTTTTCCAATGGATACACATCAGGCTATGGAGGAAGAAGATTACAAATTGTTGGAGTGGGTTCTTAAACGAGCAAATCCTAAAATAGTTACATTGGAGTTTAATGAAGTAGAAACAGATGATTATGATAAAGTCATTGATTCATTAGAGAACCAACTAAATAGAATACACAGCATATGTAATTCTAATAAGTAAACGGATAGTAAATCAAAAAGAGATTGCTAGAATATGTTTAACACATTCATATCCAATACAAGATGTAAATACTTTTTTTGGAAAATTTGATTGCGCAGAAGAACAAAAGGTTTTCTTGTCACGCTTTATAAAGAATACGGTATATGATGATTATGACCGACTAATACAATTGTGTGATGCAATATCATTACTAAATGGTGCGTGCATAATGGAGAAAAGGTTAATTGATGTGGCATTAAGACATGGTTTACCAGATTTCACTATTGACAAATGGAAAGCATTTTTAGATTTGAAAAAATATTTTGATAAATTGTGTGATTGTAATGTATACACATTGTTGCCAAATGTAATAGAAAATTCTTATGAGAGTTTGATATAAATTCCGGTTTGTAGGGTTGCTATAATATAATTTTAGATTCCTCAGTTAGGTCGTATATTTCAGAAATTATGAAGCATTGAAAAATAAGTTTAAAATCGGAGGAAATTTATGAGGAAAAGCAATTTAATATTGATATTTTTTGTTGTTATTTTTTTGGTGGGGATATCTATACTAATGGATAGTGTAAATTTAGGTGATAAAGAAGTGTCAAGAATTGTACATGATTACGGTGGTAGTATAGACACAAATACTTATGTAATTTATTTAGAACAGTCTATTACAAAGTATCGGTATATGGGTTCTATACTATCAATATTAGGCGGATTAGGTGCAATAAAAAATATAAGCAATGGGGGTATTAGTGAATGAGTAAATTTAAAGGTGGAGATATGATAGTTGGACTAACTAATTTGCCACATTATGAAGTAACTAACAAAAAGATTCAATTAAAAAGAGCCTTTCCTGGAGATAAAGAGGAGATATTAAATTTTGTTCATGAAAATTTTCAAGCAAATTGGACTTATGAGGTTGAGCAATCTTTGATGCAGAGTCCTGGAAAATGCTTCATTGCAACAGAAGAAGGAAAATTATTAGGATTTGCATGTTATGATGCTTCAGCAAAAGGATTCCTTGGGCCAATAGGTGTTCTTGCTTCAAAGAGAGGTGAAAATATAGGTACTTTATTATTACTACGGACATTAGAATCTATGAGGGAGTATGGATATGGATATGCTATTATAGGATGGGTTAGTGAAGCAGAACAGTTTTATAGAAAAAATGGTGAGCCAGAAAACAGTATTTATTCAAATTTAATTTTTATGAAATAGAGCGCAAATCAATTTTATAAACGTTATCATAAGTAAATATTAAATAATAAGCCTTTTTTCAAAATTAAATATAGATATGATTGTGCTAAAATTATTATAGATGTGTTAAAGATATTTAGAAAATGAAATAGATTTATCTTTTGTGTGTATCTATGCTAGAAATCATATACATTTTTGTGAAGCAGGCATTTGAAATTGAGCTGCTGAAGGTTCTTAATGGAAGCTCGTTCCATTTATTGCTTGTCACGAACTTGTTTCGGGAACATGCAGAAATGG
>NZ_LZZL01000066.1:0-33046 GCF_002006495.1 Clostridium sp. BL-8 | reverse complement strand
TGCGATATTAAAATTCTTATAGACTTCCTATACCGTTTCTATAATATTCTTATAACTTTTCTATAATAAAAAGACTAGATATATCTCAATCTAGCCTTAAAAATTCAAATAAGGAACTTATTTTAATTGCTTGTACTACTACGCCCAATTCTTCTAATGCGCAATATAAAAGACACCTACATTTCTGTAAGTGTCTCAAATAAACGCTGACTCATTATATTTATTTATATCATAATTTAAATATCATCATTATATTTTCGACTCGTGCTTATATATCCTGTATCTGGATTCACTTTAAAATATGCATGGCAATCATAAATACTTTCACCCAAAACCGAAACTGTTGCTGTACAATACAGTGTTCTACCGTCATCTAGGAGTTTATGAGTATAATTAATAACATCTGCATTTACTATTTCTGGTTTATAGGTAAATGTAGGAATAGCGCAATGGCCAACAGATTTAATGTAATACTTTCCATCTTTAGTACCTACTACAATTCTTTCCTCGAAATTAACTTTAACTCCATGATTTGAATTAGAATAAGTTACTACAATTCCATCTGGATCTGTAATCTTACTTGCGAAGGCAGTAGTACTCATCGTAAACATAATACATATTGCTAAAACAACTGGCAACATTTTTTTTAATTTAAACATAAATTGATCCTCTCCCTTCTCGTTGCTGAACTATTTCCTTTTATTGTATTATACTACTAATTTGTACTATGCAATAAATTTTTCAATTATTTTTATTCTATACATATTAATATACGCTTGTACGTATGTTTTGTTTTTCTAATATGTATCAACATTAAAAGACACCTTTTACTGGTGCTAATTTATTACATATATTTTTTCTATGACGTAGGAACTAAACTACATAATCTATACCTGTAATTTCCTTATATTGCACATCTGTTATCTTATTCTTTACCACATATATTTTTAAATTATTCCCATTAGCTATTCCAAAAATAAAGTAATCTCTACAAAACTCAAACCAATCCATCCTATAAAGCACCTCCATTTATTAATTGAGTAGTCAAATTAAATACTTGTGTTTGCAAATTAGCAATCTTAACTTCTGTATCATCTAATTTTGATAAATTTACAGTAATAGTTGCATCTGCTAAATTCTTAGTAATACTTATACATTCTAAATTATTGTATATTCCATAGACCTCATCGCTTGAATTTGAAACTTGCAACTTGATTAAATTATCTTTTGTCATTAAAGGTTCTAGCTCTGCAAGTGTTTTGCCGGCTAAGTTAATTTCTAAACCATTTAATGTATTAATAATTGAGTTGATTTCTAAATTTGTGTTATCATTTAAAGTTATTTTATCCATTTATATCTTTCCTTTCTAAATTAAAGTCATCTTTGAAAAAGTAAAATTAACTGCGCTACTTGTGTTATTTACAACAACCATTACATATGTGCTAAAAGAAATAGTAATATTGTTACTTGCTCCAAAATCAACTCTGTCTAGTATCTTAGTAGATGCTACGTATTGATTAAGTGTATTTATACTAAAAATAGCACAAAGTTCACATGATATGCTTACACCTGTTGCTCTTAAGGCTGCAATCCCAAAGCCGGTCATATCAAAATATGTTGTTGCTCCTGCAGCGACCGTAACAGTAGACCCTTTCTGAATAGTAGCTTTAGACGCAAGTGTATTATTTATTGTATTGATTGAATCTTGTAAAGCCTTCCCTTGTGTTGCATCTAATACTGAACCAGCCACAGTTGCGGTTAAATTATTTACAATAGATGTTTTATCTATTTTCTTAGCTATATCCTGCTCATTTTCTGACAAGGACGTACCATGAGCATCCAGTGCCTCTTCAACTGTACTTTCATTATATTTGACCAGTGATGCATTCGTATGAGGATAATAAATATTACCTTGATCATCTTGTATTTCCACATCTTTTATTGACATTTATTCTGCCTCCTTTACATAGTCTTTAAAAATAATTTTACTTCCGTTCCTGTTGCATATGTTGTACCAACTTTAACACTCGCACCATCCGCACCTGCTGGGCCTTGTGCTCCTGTAGCACCAGTAGCACCTTTTAGACAAGTAGTATATACCCATTTTGCTGTGGCTGCATTTCCGGCAACGGTACAGTTATATACATTTCCAGTACTTGTATTAAAATATTGGTCTCCTACTAAAGCAGATGTTATTCCGCTACCACTAAATATAGTTGCTGTTGTGCTAGTTCCTGTTATTGCTGTTCCAGTAAACCATTGTGAACCCCTAGTTCCAGTTGCACCTGTAGAACCAGTAGCTCCTGTTGCTCCTTGAGGCCCTATTGCACCAGTATCTCCCTTATCACCTTTTAATTCTCCTGCATCTAACTTCTCTTGAAACGTTTCTCCATCGCTGAATGTAACTGCATCTGCACTTGTCATTACATCTACTTCTTGTAAAACTTCTCCTGTACTTTCATTTAGCAATTGAACCCTTACTTTGTTTAAACTTGCCATTATATAATCACCCTTCCTTTTAAATTACTTTTATACCCATTGTTGGACTTACTTTTATATTTTCTGTAGTACCAGTGCTTATTGTATCTGTTACTTTAAAATATAAAGTGTTTTTCTTTCTGTCAGCTATAGCTGGTAATGTCTCTCCAATGTACAATTCTATTTTTTCTGACAATTGCGCAGTATTTGAATTAACTTGCTCAACTAAATTTCCGATGTTTTGATGGGCTGCTACCCATGCATTTGCTTCTTCTATACTTGTATCTAAAGCAACTTTCGAAGCATCTGCATTGCTTTTAGATGTATCTAATGCACTTTTAGAATTATTAGCATTAGTAATGCTTGTATTTAAGGCATTTTTTGTATTAGTCGCATTGGTATTACTTGTATCTAAAGCAGATTTAGTCGCATTTGCTGTAGAATTGCTACTCTCTAAATTATTTTTGTTAGTAACTGCTTCTGTATTTTTACTTGTTAATATAGAAATATTACTAGTAGCTGCATCATTTTGAGTTTTTAGACTTGTAGTTAATCCAGGAGCTTTATCATTCTGTGTTTTTAAATTATTAATATTTACAGTTGCTTTTGCATTCTCATTTTCTAATGCTGGTAAATTTGTATCTATATATAATTTAATATTAGCTAATGCTTCTATCGCTTCAGCCGAATTTCCAATGGCAAGTACACTATTTTCATATTCTTGAATTTTAACTTGTCCTTCTTCTATTAAGTTTCTTAAATCCGCTAAAACTTGAATATTATCTTTCGACACTTCTAATACCTCATCTGCTAAGCTAGGATCAACATTAAAAGTAAATGTATTTGTACTAGATAAAGTATTAGAAGTATATATTTGAACTTCACCTTGTACAATTCCAGCAACATTTGTGGCTTGTACATCTAAAGTTGCAGTAATAACACCATTAGAAACACTTGTTATAGTTTTTTCTATTAGTTTCCCATCAGATTTCTTAAGAATTAAATCTATAGACTGGCTTGTTAAATCTGCTAATACAGCATTATTAAATACTTTAATAATTAATGTCAAAGTATCGCCGCGCTTTACAAGCTGTGTGCACTCAACAATATTTTTAATCTGTATATCTATAGGTATATATAAATTCTTCTGCATCTAACCACCCTTTCTTTTTTAGTTTTACATGTTATTTACAACATGCTTTATATATTCTTCTAAACTTCCACCAAAATCACTTATATAAATATTGCTTGCTTTACATACAAATTCATTCGATACTTTTAATGTTGGCGTTGATACCTCTTCCATATTCGCTAATGTATTATAAAATGCACTACCTTTTTCACATGCATTTCCATTACGCATATCCAAATCTTTAACTACTGCTACACCATCTTTAAATTGCATTATAGTATTACCATTGTTATCTTTCACTATCAAACCACCATTTTGTACAATTAGCCCACTGCTATTAAATGTACAAGTATGACTTCCTGTTGCATCTATAATTGCTTCAGTTACACTGTCTGCATTTTGAGTTATATAACTTCCAAATTGATTTTTTGTCACACAAGATTTTATACTATCAGCGTTCTGAGTAATCTGGCTCTGTAGATTGTCCTTAGCATTATTGATAGTTGTAGTTATAGAACTTGCAGTTTGGTCAATTTTTGAATTTAATTGATTGTCTCCATCTGTTACTTCACTTCTTATCTCATTAGCTGTTTGTGTAATTGCTGATGATAACTGATTAGTTTTATCTGCGACCTCGCTTCTTATCTGTCCTGCAGTTATATCAATTTTAGCGCTTAAATTATTATCCAAGCTATCTACTTCTAGCAATATCTCTTGTTCTGTCATAACAATCTTTCGATATAGGTTATCCATTCTATCATTTTGCATATTTATATAGTTTGAAATAAAATCACCAAGTTCTATTTCAATATATTCTTCATTAATACAATCCCATTTGTAGGAAATGCATCTTGCTTCGACTTCAATATCAATATTTTTGTTATAACAATGGACTGTATCTCCTAAGCAGATTTTTTCCAAAACATCATAACCAAGCTTTTTATATTCTACCGTCCTAGATAAATCCTGCATTTTTATAACGTAATTTGCTGTTATTTTATCTAATCCCTTGTCATACATCTTCTCACAACGCTTAATCATTTCAGCTTCTGCTTCTTCTCTTGTATCAAATACAATTTCAGACGAATCACTGTTAGCTGTACTTGAATCATCAGAACTATCTTTTACTTTTATATCACTAAATTCAATTTTATCTTCCAATACCCCTATATTTTTAATAAGTGGTGAATCTACATAAGGAGTGCTACCACTTAGAACTAAGTCACCTGAATAAGGATAAAGCCTTGTTATAACTCCATCAAAATCCAATTCTTCTTCAATATCTTCAAGATTATACCCAAATGTAACCCTAATACCTTTATCACTTCCACGCGCAGTATTTATAGTTAAATCATAATTATTGCAACTTATTTCCCCTCCCCAAACATTAACAAAGCTATCATCCTCAGAACCATTTATTACATTCATTACAGATCGTAATTTATATTGTCTAATATCAGCTGTATTTATATTACTATGTCCTGTGAAAGGAGTATCTTCTAATAATTTAGTTAATACTTGTTGGCCATTTCCTTGAACATTTTTATTAAATATAATACTTTTAGCTAAATTAAACTCTATATGTCTTGCATATGCTGTTATGCTATCGCCACTCATGGACTTTTTAGTATTATAAATTTTATATAACTGTGGTTCCTTAAAATCAGGCGTTGGCACAGCTATATAATTATTATTTTGAATATATTTATACTTACCATCCTTATCTAAATAGCACTCCATTTCCAATTCATTTTCACCATTTAATTTAGGATTTATTTCACATGAAATTGGATCTATTATTATTCCATTCTTAGATACATCCGGATTTCTATTAGTATAAATTTGTACCATTTTACAACCTCGATTCTGCCATAAATTTAAATTTAAACATAATAAAAAACTAGTAAATACTAGTCTTAAACTGTTCTCCAATTTGGAGTTATATATATTGTAAAACCATTTGTCCATGAAAAAGTGTTTTCTTCTTCTTGCAAATATAAATCTTGCATTTCTTTTATATCCGTTTTACCTATTGCATAAGTTCCATCTGATTCTAATATTTTGTCAAATTGAGTATCTATAGTTAGTTGACTATTTACAGTACAGGTTACAATATTACCATTAATATTAAGTATACATTTCCCATTACCAACTATTCTATAAGCTGGCTGGCATACATCCCAATTGTTATACATCGCTGCATTCAATATTAATTCTTCATTGTTATTAATATATTGATAAGGATCTACAGTGAATTTAATATTAAATTTGCCTAATCTTTTATAAATCCTGCTTAAAGAATCTATACTTGCTTTACATACTTTATAGTAATAGCCTTTATCATCAGAAAAGTTCAATCTAACATCTTTTATATTATTTATCCATCTTTTAATCTTCCTATATTGTTCTTGCCATACATCAGCATTTTTAGAAACAAAATTACATTCTACTGTAAATTCTATATCTTGAAGATTATCTTCTTTATATAGCTTGCCATCTCGCCCTTTAATAGGAATTTCTGTGTAACTTTTTTCACTGGAAGGAATTGAAGGTCTTTTTATTATGCTAAAGTTTAAATCTGTATTGTATTTAAGATTAAAATACATTCTATACATAAGCTAAATTACTCCTTCCTAAAGATCTATTATTGTTTTTAGTTTCTCTAGTTAAATTATTTAATACCTGCTTCGTAGTAGTTCTAGAAATTTCTTTGCCATCCAATTGATTAATATTAGTTGTGTATAAAATAACTGAGTGATTGCTAGAATTGCTATTACTTGTATAAGTTCTATCTAGATTTTTCAAACTACTTAGGCTTGATAAATTGGCTATCTGTATAGTTCCATCAATAGTCTTACCTATGTTTGTATTTATAGTTGGCATTTCTTGCTCAAACCCAACTCCGATACCTTGTGCCAGCATCTTTCCTATTTCATCTCTGAATATATGTGATGGTGAATGTATTTCAAATTTATCTTTAACTCCTTGTACAAAATTATCACATAATCCACCAACCCATCCCTTCATATCATCCCAAGCATTGCTTATTCCCTGCCTAATTCCATCTACAATGTTTTTCCCAATGTCTAACATTTTACTTGGAAGTTCTTCAAACCATTGAATTATACCATTTGTAACGTTGCTTACTTCTGTTTGCGCTGTAGAATACATATTGCTGCCCCATGTTGAAATATCTGTAACTACATTCACTAGCCATGTCCATATGTTCGCTGGTAATTGACTAAAAAATGTAACTATATTAGCTATCCATTGTGGTACATTTGTACTTATCCAGCTAATAATATTATTTCCCCATGTTCCTAGATCTGTAACTATATTCACTAACCATGTCCATATCTGTCCTGGTAATTGGCTAAAGAATGTTACTATATTGTTAATCCATATTGGAACGTTTGTTGTAATATAGGTTAATACATTTGATCCCCATTCTCCTAACTTTGCTACTATATCCATCAGGAAATTCCATATATTTGTAGGCAATTGACTAAAGAATATTGTTACATTATTAATCCACATTGGAACATTAGTGGAAAAGTAATTCCATACATTCACTCCCCAAGTTGCTAACATTCCGACTAATTCGCCTAATCCATACATAATTTTACTTGGTAAGCTGGTAAACCATTGTACAATATTATTTATCCATATTGGAATTGTTGTTGTAAAAAAATTAGCTATAGCATTCCATCCATTACTGAATGTTGTCTTAATCATCGCCCATAATGCTGTTGCTTTAGCTGGTAATTCCTTAAACCAATTTATTATACTATTAAATGCTTCAGGCAATGTAACTGTAAAGAAATTCTTCAACCATTCACCTATAGCATTAACACCATTTCTAAACCATTCGAACTTATTATATGCAAGAACTATCCCTGCAACTAAAGCTCCTATTGCAATTACAATAATAGCTATCGGGTTTGCATCCATTACTACATTTAATGCCCCTTGTGCTATAGTCTGCAATTTTGTTGCAATTTCCCATCCTTTCATTACCTCTACTATACCAGCTATAGATTCTTTGATCTTCATTGCATCATCCCATAACTTCATTGCATTAGTTATTCCATCAATAGTGCCTTTCACTGTTTTAAAAGCTAAAAATGCTCCTCCAATACCCAAGATAATATTTTTTGTGGCTTCTCCATGCTCAGTAATAAAATTAAATAAATCTTCAAGAATTGGTTTTACTGCATCTCCAATACTAGCTCCTATATCAAGAAATACTTGTGTAAACTGTGAAAATTGCTCCTTTATATCTGGTAAATTGGATAAAAACCAACTGGAAAATTCATTAAGTGAAGGCAGTACTTCATTACTCACAGGTAATAACAGTGCTGTTTCAACATTTCTTTTTATGCCTTCAAAAGCCTTGCCTAAATCGTCATATTTAACATTATTTATAGAACTTAATGCATCTGTCGTTTGACTTATGCTGCCATTAGTATTTGCTAATGCAGTAATAGCCTTTGCGCCCAAGTCTTCCCACTTAGTTCCAAAAAGATCAACACCAACTTGATTTTGTAGTAATGGATCATTCATATTAGATAATGCTGTTACAACTTGCTGAAATGCTCCTTTTGCAGTATCTCCACCTTGTGCAAACTTTTTAGCCATTTCATTCGCATTAAGCCCAAGCTGTGTAAATCCATCTTGAGTTGTTTTACTACCATCTATTGCTCGTATTGCAAATTCTTTTAATCCATCTGATAAAATATCTACTGAAAAAGCACCCGAATCCGCACCTGCCTTTATAGCATTAAACATATCATCTGCATTTAATCCAACTTTAGCAAATTGAACGCTATATTCTCCAACAACATCTAATAAATCTCCATTTTTATTCAAGCCTTGTTGTGCACCTTGTGCTATCAAATTGAATGCTTCGTCACCGCTTACTCCGAATTCTTTAATCATTGAATTTACTGCTTTTATAGAATCATTAACTTCAAAGCCAAACGTATCCCTCATCAACAATGCTTTTTCTGTTAATTCTTTTAAATCATCTCCAGTTTCTCCTGTCTGTTGCCCTACCATTGTTATAGACTCTGCTATATCTTCAAAATTTTCACCAAAGTTATCATTATAAATATCTGTCATTACCTGTCTCATTTGAGACATTCCATCTTGAGTTAACCCTGTTGAAGCTGTTATTCCATTTAATGCTACTTGTGCATCCCCACCAAAGCTGATAATACTAGTAAATCCTTCTTTTGCTTTATCCCATATATCTCCACCAATAGCAAGTCCAATTCCACGCTTTATATACTCACCCATACCATCTGTTGCTGATTTTAATTTATTGCTAAATTTCTCCCAAGCACTGCCTTCATCATCAACTTTTTTCTTTTCTTCCTCTAAAGACTTATCAACTGCTTTCAACTCATTTTGAAGTTTTGCTAATGCTGCCACTGCATTATTAACTTTAGTTCCAGCCGCCATAGTTGAATTTGAAAATTCACCTGTTTCAGCCTTACTTTTTGCATAAGCTTCTTGAAGAGCTTTAACTTTTTGTTGCTGCAGTTCAATAGCTTTATTTAAATATTCACTTTTATTCCCTAATTGATCTACATTAGTACCAAAACCTTTTAATCCTTCTGAACTGGCTTTAAATTCACTTTGTAGTAAAGTCATCGCTTTATTTATTTTTGATACTCCCTGAGTAAATAGATCATCTGTGATACTCGCCTTGACAGCTAATCCTTGTATTTCATCCGCCATATAATCACTCTCCTTTCTTTAAAATTTCAATAAAAAATAGACTAGAGAGTAATCTGCCAGTCTAAAATATAACATCATCTATATGTGTGTTTTCATCCTTATCTTCTAACCCATTTATTTTCTTATGAACTCTTAAAAATTCATTAAAAATTCTCGGTGTGGTTTTCCAAAACTCATCCTCTGATTTATTAAATTCTTTGCACCAGACATATAATAGAAACGCCCAATCCCAACCTTCTTCAGAATCAGACGTTATTTTTCCCCCGGGTTTTCATCCTCTTCTTCTTTTTCAACTTCTCCAAAACTATTTAGCATTGCCGCTCCTGTTTTATCAATTATGTCATTTATAAATTGCATATCTAACATTTTTCCAACTTTTTTGGGTGTTAAATCTTCGTTTCCTTCTTCCTGTATCATAACTGCATACATTAAGTTAATCATAGCTTTAATCTTTTGGGATTGCAGTTCCTTCATTGCTAAATCAATACTGCCATAGATATCTTCTAATTCTCCTAAGACACCCATATTCAACGCTATTTTATATTCCCTACCATTTATAGTAACTATCCCATTACCTTTATTTCTAATCTGTTTTGCTGTTGCCCTTTTCTGCATATATACACCTCACTTTCAAAAAAATTGAGTAGGAAAATTCCTACTCTCTGCTATGCTTCTGATGTTGTTTCGATTGGTACTGTTGGAACTGCTGTGAACCATTTTTCTAAATCTGCTGCAACAATATCTTCTGTATCTTCATCGGCCATTAATCTATAATTTCCGTCAAATTCTCTAGCCATAAATGTAGCTTTCAAACTAGCAGTTTGAGTTTTTATCTTATCAGCTTCTGTTTCATAATTGTCTTCACTTAACTCAAATTTTCCTTTGTATAAACAAACATATCTGTATTTACCATTAGATTTTTTAGCCTTAAAGATCATTGCTACATACGGAGCAACATCATCTTTACTCTCTATAAGTATTCCGTTTACCACTTTTGAACCTTGAAGAAATGCTCTAGTCTGTGTTGAAATCATGTTTAACTCTATTTCAACATCTATTTGAGAAAATTGGTTAACCACCTCTTCAACATTATCATCTGAATACTCTGTTTCAGATTCACTCTTTGGTGTAATTTTAGCTGTTACAGATCTCTCATACTTTTTTACTGTATCATATGTAGCTTCTTTACCCGCTACATCTGTAAGCAATTTGGCAAAGCTTATATCTTTTAAACCTTTTATTCTAGGCATTTTATCATATCCTTCCTTTATTTATTTTTCAATCTTCTTTGAATGGCAACTTTTAAATTTTTATATACCTGCTCTTTGTTTCTGTCATATGCTTGTCTCATAAATGGTCTTGGTTTTCTTTTTGAATCTCCCCACTCAACATACCAGCCATAATTAGCCTTTCTATCTATATCTCCTACCCAAACAGTTTTTGTGCTTTTCGCCTTTTTAACTTTAGATATTTTAGCACTTTTTCTTAATTTTCCTGTTTTATCTTTATACAAATTTGTTTTTTGAACATCTTCTAGAATAGGTTCTACAGCTTCTACTAATGATTCATCTTCTATTAATGAACCTTCCTTCCCTATATTCTGTAATGTTCTAAGTAAACTATCCAATCCATCAACCTTAAATTCTGCACTCATTACATTACCTCTTGAGTTATTGAAAATCTTGCTGCCTTATGATAAATTTTTGTATCAGTCTCATAGAAATCAGCTCCATCAGTATAAGTGCAATTATCTAAACTTTTCATAGCTGCTTTTATAGTTTTCTTTAAGTCTTCAATATTCTCCCTAGACCAAATATCAACTTGAAACAATTGAGTATTATCTTCAGCTTCATCATCACTGAAATCTCCATCACTATCAGTTAATAATGTAAATGTTACGTGAGTTTCATTAATGTCTTTATCATACCAGCCATAAAAACTTTGTATACTTAATGGCTCTAACGTATCAGTTAAAAGCTTATCTATTCTTTCTATAATATCCACTTAATCATCTCCTAATTGATTGCTTGACCTTGTAATATGATCCAATACTTACTTCCTCCTAAAGTATCAACAAAAATTATATTAAATGCTTTCTTGTTCCATATAATTTGATACTCTTTTTCGTTAAATTGTATATCTTTCAATTCTGGACATACCCTGCATTTAAACTTTATGGTATTTTGCAGCTTTGCATTATAAGCATCATACTTTTCTGTTCCTATGAGATCTAATATTCTACACCAACAATCATAATAGGAATCCCATTCATATGTTGGGATTCCTTTCACCTTTGTTGGTTCTGATTTTCTCTTTTGAATTACTATTCTCTTATCTAAACTCTCTATACTCATAGCGTTACCTCTGTTGTATAATCAATAGATAATGTTAAATGGTTTTTTATCATTTCATATGAATCTTTATACCTTTCGGATTCTTTATCATCTGTGCTAAATTCACATTTACAGAATGTTTTAATGGCACGTATTATTAATGGATCAGTCTCAACTATTTTACTTTCTACAACACCACTCAATTTTAAATCTGCCTTGGCTGCATCTATAGAATCCTGTATTTCTTCATCCAAACTATCATCATCTATTCTTAAGGCCAGTTTAATTTTTTCTAACATAAAAAATTCCTAACCTTTCATTATTAATGAAAATGCTTTTGTAGTTCTTACTCCTCCATCAACTATGCCATAAGCAATATAATCTGTTGTTCTTTCCTTTTTGTGATCTTCACTATCAAGGGATACTTGCTTATTAATATTTGCATGATATCCGTTCCAGGCATCACCAAGTAATATATTATTATCTGGTATACCATCATCTTCTTTTACGACTTTTCCGAATATCGTTCCAACTCCACCTTCTATTGGATTAGCTACAAAATAAGGTCTTCCAGTAGTGTCTTTAACGTTAGCTATTTCATTCCATATTGTAGTTCCATTTGCATATATACATGTTTTATTTTTATATGTCCCCTTTATCTTTGACATGGCACTAGTAAAATGAGTATATTCTAAAGGTTCTGCATCTGTAAACTTAACTACTTGTGGAGTATCTTCTTCTCCTGTTAATGTAGGTATTATTCCTTTGGGTTCTGCCTTAAATGTATCACTTTCCCCTGGCTTTCCTTTCCCTTGTGAAACAGCATAACCTAATGCAGCTCCTATTCTTTCAACTAACTGAGCTTGAATAAATGGAATAAACTCTTCTATTGCCATCTCTCTAAGCTTCCATGAAACAGTTATGTCTCTCGATAATTCACAGCCATCCAAACTAGCTGAACCAAATTCTTCTTTACCATCTTCAATTTCTGTTTCTTCGTCATACCATTTAGCATCACTGGAACCTGTAGACTTTAATAATGTTACTTTGCCTTTTATAGTTGTCTTAAAAACATCATTCCACAATGGATATTGTTCTCCGACTTCTTTCCAAATACCACTCATTACTGTTTCAGGAATTACAATTCCAGTATTTCCTGTAGTATGAGTAAATGCATCATTTACCATTTTAAAGGCATTGCTCTCTGAATTGTTCATATTTAATCCAAGCATATTTTTAGCCCAGGCATTAACATATTCTTTAGGCTCTTTTGCTTCTTCTGAATTTTCTTCATCTGAATTACTAATACTCTCTATTACTTTTACTGCTTTAACATCATTTGATAGTTTAGATATATCTGTTCCTGCTCCATTATCTTTAAATTTAGCATTTAAATTAGCTTGTGCTTTATTTAATTCCTCAGTATCATTTTCAAATTTTTCGATTTCTTGCATTTTAGCCTTATATCCTTCTAAATCCTTTTTATTATTTAAAAGATCTTTGGCTTCATTTAATAAGTTTAAATATTGTTGTTCTTGATCTTTTGACATTTTAATTTTCATTAACTAACACTTCCTTTTCTTCTATTTGACTATTGTATATATTAATAAATTTCTCATTTATCTTTGAATTTTCCTCAATAAAAAAATCAACCTTATCATTTACAATAGGTTGATCTTTGTTAGTCTTATTATTTTTCATTAAATTTTCAATTAGCTCTTTAGGAATTGATGAAGCTGAATTATAAAATCCTTTTAAATTCATGTTTGATAAATTCATCAAATTTACTTTGTTAGTATCTTCAAACATTATTTCATCAATTAATCCCAATTCTTTTGCTTGTTGAGCAGTTAACCAGGTTTCATTATTCATTAATTCAAGTGCCTGCTCTCTACTCATACCACTTTTACAAATATAAGCATTGGCAATTGTATCATTAGCATTTTTTAAAGCTTCTGACATATGATCCATGTCTCTATAATCTCCACTTGCACAACTTGATACATTATGCACCATTAATTGAGCTGTTGGTGACATTGAACTATGTCTAGCCATTGAAATAACACTCGCTGCACTTGCTGCTAAACCTGTAATATTTATATTTACATTACCTTCATAATTTCTAAGCTCTGTATAAATATCACTTGCTGCAAACACATCCCCACCTGGAGAATTAACTTTAATATTTAACTCTTCTCCATTAGCTTCTTTAATTTGATTTATAATTTTATTTGGTGAAGCATAATTGTATCCAAGCCAATCATAGATCCATGCATAATCATCTGATATAATATCTCCTTTAACTTCTATATCCATTACTTTTCACCTCCTCCCACGACTTGAGTATCTAATCTTCTTATTGGTTTATCACCATCTCCTATTGGTGGAAGATTTATTACTTCCCTCCATTCATTTGGTGTTAATGCACCTCTATCCACCATAGCTAGTAATCCAAGCTTAGTTGACATTGATGCATATTGAAGATTATTAGCTGTAAAAATTATTCTGTTCCCAAAACCACGCTCTCTGCGATTAAATAACTTTCTAGTATATTCATTACTTAACTGCATTGCCAAAGGTTCAATTTCACTTTCATAATATGCATTCCATTCATCTTCATTGTAATTAGACTGCACTATTTTCTCATTTGTATTAAAGAATGAATAAATTCTTTTAGTAGTTCTGTCCATTTGTGCAGCATTAGGAACATAATCATCAGGATGAATTTGTGTAGCTTCTGATTTTGAATCAACACCTGCAGCTCCACCTTCATTACTTGTTGCAAGAAAACTCTTAGTAAAGTCTTCTACATTCTTTTTTATATCTTCTGGCCTTAAAGAATTATTGAATTTTAGTAACCATCTTATTACTCCGCTATTTTTAACAGCTTTTACAATCCCCTGATCTATTGTGCACACAACTTCCATTAATGGTAACAATGCTTCACGTGGACTTTCACCAAATATATCATTTTCATTGAAATCCTGCCTTATATGAATGATATCTGTATATGGATAAGTAACCATCTTACCATTACGATTAGTAAACCTTAAATAAAGCAATCCTTGTGAATCATAGATAGCTTCTGCAGTAACACATGGTATATTATATAATTCAACTGGATATCCATTATCATCATTTACTATTAAAATAAAAGCGTTATTATTAAGTGCTAGCTGCATTGCCAGCTTTTCAAGTAACATTTGGCCACTCATATATGGATTAGGTTCTTCAAGTAGAAACCTTATATAAGGTTCTGGATTAACTGCAAATCCTTGCTGAGTATTATTTCTTATATGTTGTGGAATTAGCTTTCCAATAGCTTTAACTTTAGGTCTTATACAAGCCCTAATAATATCAGATTTATAAAGTTTACCATTCCAGCTATAAAAACCATTTCCTCTATCCTCGACAAGTTCAAATCTTGTCTTTGATGGACTACGGTTAAAAAATCTATTAATAAAACTCATTCTATGCACCTCCCTCTAAATCATATTTTCATATTCACTTAATTTATCTAAGAACACTACATAACCAATTATCAAAGATACACCCCCATCAATACGCTTTCTGTTATCAACTCCTTTTATAGGCTGTATGTTTCCATTTATATCTGTTTTTATTTCCATGTTAGATAAACACCATTTATCTATTGGATTGTTGTTATAATTGATTCTATCTGCAATTAAATCTGCTTTAAGTTCCTTCATTGGGAAGCTTAAAGTATATACTCCCTGTCTAATTGGTATCATTGATTCTGAACCAAATTCATCTTTAAAGGCTTGAAGTAAACTATCATCAACATGCCAAGGATCATATCCAAGCCAAGGTATATAAATATCATAAGTATCTCTTATCTCTTTAAACCATTCTAAAATGTCATACTTATTTATTTTATTTCCTGGACACACTCTAAGTAATCCTTGCTGCTCCCATAACTTATATGGAACGCTATCTTCTTCTTTATTAGTTTCTTCATTATTTAATTTTTCCTGTGGTACAAAGTACATTTGAATTACATAAATACCAGGATCATCACGTCTCATACATATAACTTTAGCTGATGCTAAATCTGTAGTTTCCGCTAAGTCAAAGCAGCCAATTCCATATCTAAAGCCCATTTCTTTAATATCAAATACAGCTTCGTTATTAAGTTCATCCCAACGCAGCCATGCTGATGCAGAATTTTCTTTCATGTTAAAATCTTTAACCATAACTGTAGCTTTAAAAGCAGGATCTTCTTTTGCTTTGTTAACACAATCTCTTAAAAATTCAATTTTCTTAATAGGCCCTAATCCTGGATTAGCTTTAATCCACATGTCTTCCTTATCCCATTCCTCTTTATCATCAAGCTCATAAATAAAAGCCAAGAATCTATCATCCTTGACTTTACCATCCAGCACTTTACATGCATATTCATATTGTGAATCAAATATTGAACCTCTTATAAAACCATTAGTAGTAATGCAATCTAATAAAGGCTGCCTTCTACTACTCATTGATTGCTTCATCAAATCATATATATCTCTATTCTTTATGGCTGCTAATTCATCTATTGTAACCATGTGAGAATTTAAACCATCAAGGCCATTAGAATTACTTGCCAAGGCTTGAAGCGTTCCATAATTAAAAGGACAATATATATCTGACTTTCTTTTCTTAAGATGTTTATTTAAATCTGGTGACTGCTGAATCATTTTATAGCATTCATTAAAGCCCTTCTTTGACTGGTCTAATTTAGTAGCGATAATATAGCACTCAGGAGATCCTTCACCATCTCCAACTAACATAAAATTTTCATCTGCAGCAAGCTCTGTAGTATTATGGGTTACTGTCATTCTTCTACCTGCTAGATATAATGATGTTTTATTATCAACTTTTATACATTTTGTAGGCACTGACATGCATTCTTTTATATTTACTATAGATTTATACATCATTCTATGATTTAGTTGTTCTTTTAATCTTTCATGTTTTCTTCTTAATTTAAAACAACTTTTATTTTTGTCTACATAGAATAAAACACTATATGCTATGCATATTTTGCCATTTATACTTATCTGCTTTTCTCTTATAGAATGCTTTATTCCTAAGCTTGATAATAATTCACTGAATTGAATTATCATATTATAATCTTTTTGAGAAAATTCACATTGTCCTGCTTTTGAGCAATAACCATCAGTATCCATTAACCCTTTTAATAATTCTTTTCTTTGATCTATTGATCCTAATAGATATTGCTTTGGTATGTGTTTATTATTTAATACTTTTAGCTGTCTCAATCCATTTAAAAACTCATTGCTAATCCCCTTTCCTTTAACCCCTAAAGAAAAAGAGTTTGCTCTATTCTTGTTATAATATCTCTTTATTTTATAGTTATAACAACTAATAATATCTATAATTTCTTCTATATCTTCGTCACTACAAGTTACTCTTGTATCTCCTGAAGAACCATCACCAAGCCAAATACCTAATAGATATGGTGGTATAATTAATTCTTTTTCTTTATATTCAACTTCAGCATTCATTGGAACTCTAAATTTATATTCTACACCCTTACCATCTTTTCTAATTTTTTTGAAATTTGTACTTAAATCTTCAGTAGTTAAATTTATTATTCCTCGTTTTTTTGTTTTGACTTTCCAAATGTGTTCTGAATCAGATATTATTTTTTCCCCATCTTCAAATTCAATTTTATAGCATTTATGATTAATGAATATATCTGAAACTAATGTTATCTTAGTAGGTTTTCCATTATCCCCAAATACATAATCACCAACTTTTAAATCTTTCATTTTCATCCAACCATTTGGTGTTGGTATATCTGTATCTAATGCCAATGCTTTTCCGTTTTTACGACCTCTAATATCCAGTACTTCTTGATATTGTCTAAATCCTGTATCCTTATGAACAAATCCAAATACTGCTTGATGTTTAGCTTTCTGAAATAATTCTAACTTCAATGCTCCGCCAAGTTCTCCTTGTGCTTGTTTGCAAAAGGTCTCAATAAATTCTATTGGTCTATTTGCTAATTCTTCATCAAATATCCAAGGATCATATTTGCTTGGATTGTGAAGTTTATCAACTAACATGGAGTATACTTGCTTAATTCTTTTACAAGCAATAATTTTACCTGACATTATTTTATTATAATATTCTTCTATGTAGGTCATTTTTGAATCTTACCTTTCTTGATAAAATCCATCAAAGCATCAGTTTGCTCTTTTTTGAGTTCTGGTGGAAGTAAATCTATTAATTGTTTCATTACGCTAGAATATAGCTTCATGAAATTTGAATATATTTTTACTTCTGGTCTTTCTCTATTAAAAGATTGCTCTCCTTGCTCAAATAATTCAGTCAATCCATTTTTAATAAGATCTACTCTTGTATCTTCAAGAGATACTTTCATAAATGCAGCTTCATTAATTAATCCTTCGATAACTTTAGTTTTATCTTTTGGAAAATCCTTAAATATCTTTTTAATTTTATTTATTTCCTGCTTTATCTTTTTATCTCTTTCTAATTGTTCGGATATGCTCAAAAATATACCCCTCCCTTTTTTCAAAATTTCGTTTGGAGGAAAATTGTTGTCCACTATACGGTCTCCAAGAGCCCCCCTACAGATATTTTTATGGGGGGGCTATGTCGTTGGAACTAATTCTCCTTTTTCATTAAACTTGTAACCTTTCTTAGTTGCACTTTTCTTTTCTCTATTGAAGTCATGCTCTGAATTATGGCAATCTAAACATAAATATTCTAAGTTATCATGATTAAGTGTTATGTTAGGATCATTGATGTTGTTAGGTGTTAATTCTTTTTTATGATGCACAATATATCCAGGCTTTTCACATCTCTCACATAAACCATGTACTGATTCAATATAAGATACTTTGCATTTTTTCCATGCTGTGCTATTATAAAAAGCCTTAGCGAATTCTTTCGCCATTTCATCCTCCTTAATTAATTTATTGCATAATAAAAGCACCTACGTTCGTAAGTGCTAACTTTTTAAATAATAGACTTTATAAATATAAATTATAGTCCACGCTTATTTTCATCTTGTAAATATATAGATAATCTTTTTATTTCATTTCCTATTTTATTTTCTAAGTATTTTCTTCTACTTGAAACTCTAATATAATTCTTAGTTCTATTATTTATTATTTTATTCAAGTTAGATCTATTTTTCACACTATTGGGTGAGAACATATATGTACTTGGATCTTGTGGAAAATCATCATCTTCATCATCATCTTCATTATAAGTATTTTCATGATTTCTCTCTTTCTCCATATACTTCATTAAAATCATTCCATTGGCTCTTCTATACCTGTTTAATGCTACTTCTAGTTCTTCTATACTTATTAGTTCACTCTTTCTTTCAAAAGTGTTTTCATTAATTTTAGCGTATTTACTAAGTAATACTTCAAGTTCTTTAATATCTACTCCTTTCGACCTTAATGCCTCATAATCTCTTTTATAACTATATAATTTTTTTAAATTATGCAAATTCGTAAGTAACTTTTTTTTCCTTCTATATTTCACTTCATTATCCTCCTTAAGCAATCAAAATTCCCAAAGATATAACCACTACAACTGCAGCAATAAATACTCTTATACCTAAGTGAAAAAATTTAGTTTTAATAGTAGTAATTTTATGCCCACTATTTATTGATTTATCTAGCGCTTTTGTCATTTTTCTATAATAAAAAATCAAATCATAATTCCCATTCATTTTTTCAAGAATACCTCTACTTCTAGGTAGATTAAGAAAATTATCATTATTTTTTTTATTTTTAGAATCAATATTAGCTTGATTACTTTCTTCATTTAATTTATCTTTGTTTTTTTCTATTTTTTCATCAGCGTCATCTTTACCAAAACAAATTTTTCTAATAAGCTTAGAATTTGCTATTGTATCATCTAATACTATTAGTAAAAATATTATAGCAACTAAAATCAATGCATAAAATGCGAATATGGCTATTTTCATAGGTATACTATACTGAACTTTTACTGGTGTTAATAATGCGGTAAATAAAGTTACAAGAGCTGCAGAAGCTTGTAGAACATATAAACTTTTAATTTCTATATGTCTTTTTCTTTCTAATAACGAATCAAGATAATTCCGAGAATGATCATAAATATCTTTTCTTATATCAAGTTCAGCTTGATTATTTTTCTTATCAAAATTACTTTCTTCTTTTTGCACTTCTATATCTAAATTATCCTTATTTGTATTTATAACATTCATTATCCATTTTCTAACACTACTTAACATTTTACTCCTCCTTTCCACATAAATATATTCCCTACAAATACTAATATCCCTCCAATTATTACTAAAATTTATTACGAATATTGTTTTTAAATTCAGATTTAATATTTGTTTTTTATGTTTTGAATGTTTAATTATCATGGGGAATCACACATTCATTTTTAGATTTCTCTACTTCTATATGTCTTAATTTTTTATCCTTGAATGTTAATACTTTCAAAAATTAAACATTCATAGGCAAAAAATAAAAAATATCATCTCACAAAATCACTTAATGACTTTGAATATTGATGATATTTTTCTTTATCTAAACCTATATATAATTCTGTTTCTTGGGTTGTTCTATGTCCTAATAATTTTTGAACTGCAACAATATCTTTATCACTTTCAATATAGATTTTATATGCATAAGTTTTTCTCATGCTATGAGCAGATATATCATATAAGCCAAAATACTCACCAGCTTCTTTTAAAATATTGCTGACTGCTTGTACTCCTATATGCTTATTTACACCTTTTCTAGATTGAAATATATATTCATAATCCTTCTTTTTTTTAATATATTCTTTAAGGAGCTTTGCAACCTTTGGGATTATTTCAACTGTTCTAGGCTTCCTATTCTTTTCTCTTATATTTTTAGAGTTCCTTTTCTTCCCCTCAAAAATAGTAAATTCACTTTTTTTAAGAGCTTCTCTTATATCTCTTGCCTTTAGTGTAACTAAGTCACCTGCTCTATAACCTGTTGTTATTCCAACTACAAATAAAATATAATCACGTTCATTTTTATATTTTAAGTAATCCTGAATATCCAATACTTGATCTATTCTTACAATAGGTTTTGCAGGTCTCTTTCTTCCCATATCATTTCACCTGCCTCACCTATTCCTTTCATCATTTTTAAAGCATTCTTCTATGTCTTTTTTAGCAAAAGGATTATAATGCACTTCAATTTCTTCACAATTATTTTTATTAGCGCATCTTTTACAACACTTTGCAGGAGATTTAGCACATACAACTTCATTTCCTACAAACCTAATATTTAATTTTATTTTCTTATGCATGATCTAACCTCCTCACAATAAAAAATTGCATAATAAAAAGCACCTAAATTAAGTGCTTTTAACAATATAGAATTATATTCAAAATTTTTGAGAGATTAATTATTTCCTTAACCAAATACAGTATATAATATTTTTTTGATACTGCATAGGTACTTTCGCTGCTACCTTTGTGATACCTTTCTTGCTACCCTAGCTGCTACCTTTATGGTACCTTTTCTGCTACCCCTACTGATACCCCATTAAGCTAATTTTAACTTCTGAAACGCTCTATCTATGGAGTTTTTAATACTTTTTCTTGATTTAAATAACTCTTGTGCTGCTCTTGTTATACTTTTCTTTTCTATAAATACTCTTTTGACTATTTCAGCTTCATCTATATCTAACCTTTTTAATGCATTATCAATTCTCTTATTAGCAATCTCATTAAATCTTATTTTCTTTTCCAATGTCTCTATTTCATTCATAACATAATCATTATTTTTGCAGCTCATGGAGCTTTGAACTTTTTCTTCATAGTTCATTGCTCCAAGTTGCTCACCAATTTTTAATTCTTCAACTTTCAACTTCATATCATCAATTTCAATTTCCCTTAATTTATATAATGCTAATTCTTTTTTTATTCTTTCACTCATGTTTTTCACCTATCCCTCATCAAATTTTTATGTTATAATTTAAATAGGTTAATTAGGGAACTGACGTTCTAAAGTGTATTCTCTAATTTGGTGAAGGTGTTCGTGATGAACACCTTTTGTAATTCATAAACTATTAGTATTACGTAGTACTTGTATAATAAAAAATACCGTACTATCCTTGTGAATAATACGGTAATAAAAAATAATATCAACTTTTTTTATATATTGAATCCCAAAACATTCTATCTCTAGTTTTAATTTTCTGCTTCGCTATCTCATTTTGAATAAGTATTAAACTTGTTTCATCTTTTGTTAAAAGCTCTTCTGGGGCATAATTAATTAAAATTCCATTTCCATTTCTACAGATTATTTCTGACCTTAGAATCTTGTTAACTACCATTTTGGTAGGATTCATAAAATCTTTTTCTATTTTTAATATAACAAGATCACCTGGATGAAATGCCTTTACATTTTCATTAAAAGGATTTAATAATTCCTCATAATTCGCCTTTAATTTATTATGTTTTTTTATCAATCTCACTATTATAATAATAGCTACTAATAAGCTGATTATAAATATTATAATCATAGGTAATTTTATTTTGACCTCAACAGAATTTATCTGTCCAATAAAGTTTGGAATAACAGCAATAATCAGGGTTATAATAGATATGATTACCGTTTTTACATTGTCTTTCATATAATCCCAAACTGATTCTTTAAGTAAAGTATTAATATTCTTCATCACAAGCCTCACTATACAATTAATTTATGATATATATTTTTACTAATAAAATATTTAAATTAGTTAAATATTACATTTATTATATCAAATTATATAATTTCTAGGCAAAATTTTTTTATTTACCGCATTATTCAATTTTCAAAGAACATTTTTATAATTTACTACGCCATTTCTACATATTCAGTAGGAGGTTTTCCCTCCTACTATTATTTGCAGTAACCTTAACATTAACAATCATGTAATCCCTGCCAACGCTCCTAGTCCTGCAAGTATTTCAGTATCTTATACAACTTTCTTTACACACTTGTAATAAAATGCTGTCTGCTTTCCATTCCATGACACATTTATTGTTTTGCCATCGTTATAAATACGCTTTATTTTGCCTATTTCTTTATTCCCTCTGTATTCAATTTCTACAATATCATCAAGATTGAATTCTATAAGATCCTCATCTGATTTTGTAATTTTATTGTTTAAATCCGTATTTTCTTTAGGCATTTTTGTACTAAAAATCTCATTCTCGTTATATTTAGGAGCTTGTACATATTCAAGTACCCAACCTTTAGGATTTATAGCAATTGTCTTATCGAGCTTTTTGATTATTATATTTGCATCACCTTTACGCTTGATGTACTCTGTAACATTCATTGTCTTTAGTTTTTGCAGCTGCAGTTCATTTAAATTTCTATCTTGATTCACAACTAAAATTTCATCAGCTGGAAGCAGCTCCATATCTTTTTTCAATTCCATTTCTTTTACTCCAGCTCTATTGAAATATAATGTTTTATCTTCAAGCTCTACAAGCAATGCTCCACATACTTGTTTTACTATTCTTGCTGCACTAGACTTATATAGATTAATAATTTCTTCAAATTTATCTTTATGACTTTTAACTACTGGCTTATTTTCTTTCTTAGGCTCTTGAGCTACATTAAACGCTAAATCAAATATACTTATTTGTCCGTCTAAAATCTGACTAACTTGACTCTTAATCATCTTAATCCCAACCTAGCAGCTTATTTTCCAGATCGTTATAGTCATAGTCCCTTGGCTTAAAATTATTAAATCTAAGTGGTCTTACTTCATTACTTTTCACATTTTCAATTGGCTTATCTTTATCTACGTAATTACCTTCCAGAACCTTAATAAAATTATTTGGCTTTACTAGCCAATCAAAGGTAATAGTCCAGCTCTTATTATTCTGACCTTTTAAGAAATTGCTATAATTTATGTTATCTATAGCTTGAAGTATCTTATCTTGTCCATATTCTTTTAGTCTTGCCTGGAGCAATTTATATCTGCTAGTGCCTTTTTTTATGGATATAAGCTTTTGAAGACCTAATTCGTTCCACTTATCTATTATTGGTTGCTCTTTAGTGCTACTAACTATATCTTTAGATATAGTATTATTATCTAATGTATTATTAATTGTATTATTAGTTATTGTATTATTATCTTTTAACTTTTCTTCAATAGGGGTACTTAACTTTTCTTCAGTACCCTCATCAACAAAAGTTGGATACCTATTTAACTTTTCTTCAATACCCCCTATAACAATTGTTAAATACCTATTTAAGATTTCTTTAGTACCTTCTCTGTATATAATTTGTGATCTGATATAACCACCATCTACTAATTGCTTTATCCATTTTGAAATACTTGTCTTACTTACTCCATATAACTCTGCAAAATAAGTGTTAGCTGCCCAGCAATAACCTTTTTCATTGGCCAAAGCTGTTATTTCTCCATAAAGTAATTTGGCATTAGGAGTTAAACTTTCATCATATCTAATATTAGCTGGTATTACTGCATAATAAGCTCGTTCCATAAGTACCTCCTTTGACTTACCTAAATATTATTTTTAATAAAATTCAATACATTGTTATAAGTCTCTTATTCCTGATTAACTTAAATAGATATACTATAATCTTTACATCTCCAATCAAATAATTTATAATGGAGACATGGTATTCGCAGTACCATATCTCAGAGATTGATGAACCTTTATATAAGGTTCTTTTTTTAATACCAATTTATTACTCCATTATTTTCAGTAACGTGTAGCCAAAACAAATACTTGTTACTCTTGCTAAATACTTTTACTGTAAGAACTCCATTTATAGTTTTGTCCTTCTTAACTTTCATGTCTGTGTTAGCTTCGTATTTCTTTTTAAACCTTTCAAAAAGATCACTCAAATTAATCCCTCCTTGCATAAATTGCATTTCTTATAATTACCACAACAAACATTTATTAGCTGCTTTTTTCTTTGTTTTTTATCCACAATTTTCTCGCGTAACTTATAGCTGTTGTGGATAAACTGTTGACACTTTATCTCGCGCATTTTAATTTATCTCCTCTTAGCTCTGTATGATTTTCAGACATATCTTTTAACCATTGCTCAAACATATCTCTATTTACTTGTATCTTTCTTCCAACCTTAAAATAAGGAAAAGTTGAATTAACTTTATATGTTTCCTCTAATAAAGTATTTTTTCCTATACCAGAAACAGCTGCACATTCATCAAGTGTATATGTTAGTTTTTCTTGCTTTTGTGTTTGTAAATTAGAATTCTTTAATTCTTGTAATACGTAAAGTATTTCTTCTAATATTTTTTCCATTAATTACTCACCTCTTATTTTGTATAATTTAAAGCCATACCAGCTGCTATAAACTCATTAACTATTCTCATTATTTTTTTCCAATCATCTTTTTCGCTTTCATCAATCTCTCCATCACATGAAATTTTAATCATTAACTTTTTAATCTTTTCTAAATCTTCAAATGCATCTAAAAATGTCAAAACTGCTTCAGCTAAATATTTAACTTGTACATTTTGAAAAAGCTCTTTCCCTATTAGAGTATTAGTCTGATGATGCTGTAAAATTAAATATGGACAATTGTATATTTTAGCCATATCAACTACTATGTTTTCTGGTGGTATTCTCTTTCCACCTTCATAAGCTCTTAAACTATCAACAGATATATCTAGTATTTCTGATGATTTTTCCTGCGTTAGGCCTGTACCTTCTCTCGCTAATTGGTAAATATTTCTGTACACTTGTACCATTTCTTTCCTCCATTTTTTATATTAAAATTATTTATACAACATATTGTAGTATTGGCAAGCAAAAATATCTTCAAATAATGTTATCATACTTATTTGATAATAATTTTGTATTTTTTTCATTAAGTCTATGCTTGGATTTCTATATCCTCGCTCTAATGCACTCAACGTTTTTTGTGATATACCAATATCTTGAGCTACATTTTGTTGACTCTTTTCACCACGTGCTGAAATAAGATTACTTCTCACTTCCATTCCTCCTTTACTACGATTTGTAGTGATTATATTTATATAATATACTCCATTTTGTAGTGAGTCAATAGAAAAATAATCTTTTTCACAACAAATATATGTAAAAAATAACTCCATTAAGTAGTAAAATGTTATTGAGGTGTTTAATATGAACCGATTGAAAGAATTAAGAACTGAAAAAAATTTAAGTCAGACTAAGTTAGCAGAACTATTTAATATATCTCAACAAGCTGTTAGTCATTATGAAAAAGGGGTTAGAGGCATTGATTCCTCACTTATAAAAAATCTTGCTAATTTCTTTGATGTTTCAACTGATTACTTATTAGGCATATCTGATATACGAAATTATACTGAAGACCCTAATATCACTATTGCACTTCATAGTGATACTGACTATGATGAACTTCCAAAAGAGGCTAAGGATGAGATTAATAATTTTATTGAGTATGTTAAACAAAAATATAAAGATAAAAAATAATGAGTTTATCAGAACTCATTATTTTTTATCTTTATATCTTTTAAAAGTAATGACAAGTCTATCTTAATCAGTTCCGTTTCTTTAAAAGTTCTTTTTTCTCAGTCATTTCTTCCTTTATTATAAATTTACTTGATTTAGGATATTTATCTATACCTGTAGTTAAAATAATTTGATACTTTTTTTGATTTGGAAGTTCTGTTAATAATTCTAAAGTATTTATTAAATTAGCTTTGTCAATTCCCAAACTTTCAGGTGTATCTACAATAAGTATCCTTGGAAAATTCACGTCATTCTCTAAAGAAATCCATAACAAAGTAATAAAATATACTAATTTTATTTGCACATCAACACTTGCATTAATATAAACACCATCATTTATAACTGGCATATAATCTAAGTTTATGCTTGCATTTTTACAATCTTCTACTACTTCCTTCATTAATATATTATAAATTTTACTAAAATTTTTAATCATAACACTGATTTTTGTTTCAATATCATTTTCTTCAGTTTCAAGATTTGTCTTTGCAGTATCAAAATTATTTTTTGAACTAATCATTTGAGATTTCAATTTAATTCCTTTATTATACAGATTTTCTTTTTCATTTAATGAATTAAATTCAGAATTTAATTCTACTATTCTATCACTTAGCCTTCTTATTCCTGTTGTATTAAAATTTAATTTATTATCATTTTTCATATTTAAAATCATTCTTTGCTTTTTCTTTAATTTTTCCCCAATGTCAGAAATATCCTTTGTAGATATTTTTATATCATCTAAAATTTCATTTCGTGCATCTTCCAATGTATTAAGTGATTTAATTTTTTGTTTTATCATTGATAAGTATTCTTCCATGCTATAAAATGATTTTTCAAAATAATCTTCATTAACTTCATTTCCACATACACAATGATTTTTTTCTCTCGTAACCTCATTGAAACAATATGGGCATGTCGTTGGCGAAAAAATATTAAGTTCTTGATGCGTAAACACTATCTTTCTTAGCTGCTTGATTTCTATTTGCTTATCTTTTATTAGAATATTAACCTTTTCTAATTCTAAAATTACTTTTTTATAATATTCCTTTTTATCTCTTAAGATAAATGTGATATCTGTAATTTCATCTTTTAGCTTGCTTAATTCATCTAAAAAATTATCATTAGTATATTCTTCTTCCGAAATTTTATCTATCTCATCTTGAGTTTTAGAAATTTCTTGTTCAATTTTTTTAATTTTCTCTTTATTAGAACCATGTTCTATAATATCATCATTGTATAATTCTTTTATTGACTTATGAAACACTTCAAATACACCTTTGTCTGATAAGTATTTCTTTTCTGCTATTTTATAATCATTTAAGCTTGAATAATAATTAATTAAATTGTTTCCCATTAATATTTCGAATATTGCTTTTCTTCTTACTAATGAATCTGAAACATAATTACCATCTACCTTAGCTTCCTTATAAATTTTAGCTTGATTTGATTTTTGTTCATAATGTATTAATCTAAATAACTCCTCAAAACTAATTATTCCACTAAATGTATTATTATAGATTTCTACTGGTTCTATATTAAGTTTTTTTAATAGCCAATCAGAAAATGTTTTTTGTTGCTTATCATTCCTGTTTATAGGAAATTCCTCTATTTCATTATTTTCAGTTATAAAAATATAATTAGAGTTTATATATCTTTTTAAAAAATATTTATTTTCATCTATATCTATCCATAAATTCACATAATTATTTTTATCTTTACAGATTACCTCATGTATTTTACTATTCTTAAGATTAAAATGTTCAACATAACAGCCTAATCCATAACAAATCAAATCAATTAAAGTACTTTTTCCCGATCCATTAGGTCCTACTATTACATTTATTCCATCATCGAATATTGGAGATTCATAATAGTAGTCTTCTCCTGAATAAATAACTTTACTTATTTTTAAATATCCCATACATCCTCCCGGATACTTTTGAAAATTATGTTATTAAAAGTATCATTTATAATCTGCTTAATCTTACCTACATTCAAAAATATATCTTCATATACTTGTACATCATCTTCAAATAATTTTTTATCAATAAAATTCTCGTATACATTATTGTTTGTTAATGATATATCAATTGTCTTTCCACTTTTCCGAACATTTATAATTTGTTTTTTATTTAATGAAAATATTATAGATGTTAAGCTTCTTATCCTTAATTTACTATTGTAATACATATCAAATAGTATATTCTTATCATAGTCATTTATTTTTTCATCTTTTAAAACCTTTTTCACAACCTCAATATTTTTAGGCTTTTCTATTATTGTTATTAATAGAGCTATTTTGTTTGAATCCTTTAAATATTTATTATCAGTACATTTCAATAATCCTAAAATTAATATTATATTATATGTTAAAAAGTAAGAATCTTCTGCAATAGAAAACATTAATCTCTTTTTAATAAATTTTTTGCTATTAATTTTCGTCACCTTCTTCATCATAATATCCTTTTTTATCAAATGAAATATAACAATTATCTATTAATTGTAACACTGCACCTTTAATTATATCTCTACTCTTTAATGGATATTTATAGTCCTCTGACTTTTGATCAATAATTTCCTTTGAATAATCTATATACTTCTCAAACCATTCATCTATCTCATCTTCTTTAAGTGTATCTTTATTCTCAATCACCAATTCACACTGTTTTTCATTTGAAGAAGTAAAAACTCTATACAATAATGCTGATCTTCTTTTATGCGATAGCCTGTCTATTTCATACGTTGCATTAGCAAGCTTTCTACTAAGTAAATTAATTTTAATATTATTATAATCAGAGCACACTTCACGAATCTTATCTTTAAGATTTCTATAATCTTCTATATACAAATCATCATAATTCTTGTATAACGGATCAAAATCCTCTCCTATTAATTCACTGCAAAAACTCAAATTTAAATCTGCTAAATTGCAATCTGTTATCATCTTTCTAACTGTATCCAAAGGAATTACGCTTATATACTTATATGCGAAATCATCTAATGTATTTTCATAGTATATCCCTAAAAGTATTACAATATCATCTTTTTGTATATATGCAGGGCATCCTGACATACCTTCCAATAATTCGATTGCCTGTTTTCTGAACGTTGAAACCTCTTTAATAGCTTCTAGCCGTAATAAATTATCTGTTCTCTTATCATACTTACACTCTAGTTTACATGCATTTATTTCCTTTTTACGCGCTATATTAGGATATCCATATAAAGATATCAATTCATCACATTTTTCTAATTCTTCACAGTTTATGAAACTAAACAGAGATACTTCACTACTTTTTTTGATTTGTATAATAGCTAAGTCTAAGGTACTATTTGGAAATACCTTCTCAACAAAAAATTCATTTTGCGGAAATATAATATCTGATTCTTTTTTATAATATTTTAAACAGTGTTTCGCTGTTATTATATAATCATATTCCACACTTTTAGACGATACAAATACTCCTGACCCTTTTTCTCCAACGCACTCTATCATTATTGAATACTTTTCAATATTATATATTTCTTTCATCACTTAACCTCATTTTATCTTTATATATACAAGTAAATTCATATTCCTCTTTATCTTCTTTTAAAAATATTTTTTCATATACTGTACTATTAAAATAAAATTCTACATCACTAAAGACATTAAGTATTCTTGCTAACGTTATTTTATCTGGATGATTAAATATTCCCCCATCAGTTGATATTATGTATTTTTTACACTCAATTATTTCCAACAAATCGTAATATAAATTATTTTTGCTACCATGATGTGGCAATTTCACATAATCTATCACCAACTTATTGTTTTTATTGTAACCTAACCTATTTAAGGCTTTTGTTATGATATCTGACCTTGAATCTGCTAACATCAATATTTTAAATCTTCCATATTCCAACAAAAAAGAAATACTACTTCTATTTACAATAGATTTGTCTTTAATATATCTATCATTTTTTAATAATTCCTTTATTGAAGTTTTATAATCATCTTCAGATGAACTCGCCTTTCTTTTTTCACTTGATTCTCTTTCCCATCGCTTATTTAATTTTTTAATCTCTGTATCCCTAGGAGAAAGTATCGTTATAGTAGCATTTTCTAAAGTTATTGTATCTAATGCCTTAATAACTTTAGATTCCAATAAGTTATGTTTTATTAGTTCATTCTCTAAAGTTTTTCCTTGTTCATAACTAGCTTTTCTATCCGATGTCTTATTAATATGAATTTCTCTTGAAGAATCATATTTAGTTTTTAAACTTTCCGATATAGTTAATGCAGAATTATAAATTACCCTTTTTACTAATGTTTTATCAATTTCTTCATCCTCAAAAAATGAAATAATTCCTCCTATATGATCGTCATCAACATGAGTAATGAACATTAAATCAATATTTTGTTTTTTTGCTACAATTGATTCTATTTCAAATCTTAAATCTCTCATATAAGTTTTACTGATACCACCATCAACAACTATATTTCTTATTGACTCATCTTCTAATGAAATTATAAAGCAATCTCCATGAAATGCATCTAACATTTTTAGTTCTAATTCCATATGTTCTCCCCCTCTCATTTTCAACTAGAGATGATAACAATTTATTTTTATATAAATATATTGTTATTATAGCATATACTGTAAATATATTATTATTTTCCCTTAATTAAACTTAAATTTTCTCCCGAATTCTTGAAACGCATGTTCGTATTGTATTATAATATTATCATAAGTACTGATAATGGTGGTGATATACATATGAAGAAATTAAAAGATCTTTTTCAAATAATTGAAAAAGAAAATATAACTTTTGAGGAAATTAACACTAAACATGATAATTTACCAGGAATATATTTAAATATTCTCGGTCTACCTCCAACTATAGGTATATCTAAGTCTATTTTAAAAAATAGATGCAAATACCTTTCTGTTTTAGCTGAAGAACTAGGGCATCATTTTACTAGCTTAGGCAATTTAACTATTGAATCTAAAAATTATTCTGAAAGACTTATAAAAAATAAGCAGGAACATAAAGCTAAATCATGGGCTGCTAATTTTCTTATAAGTGATGAGGATTTTGTACAAGCTTTATATGATTGCATATCTACTCCTTGCGATATGTGTGAGCATTTTAATGTGACTAATGAAATCTTAGAATACAAGATTGCTTCTATAATTCATGATGAAGTTAAGTATAACAATATAAGAAAAAACTTTATGCAAAAGGAAGTGCCTTATTATTACTGTACTATTTAGTACTGATAATACAATAATTTAATATGAATATTTATCTTTACTCAATGTACTTTAATTACCAAAGGCATTAACATCAATATATTGAGTCAATTTTTATAATCTTCAAAAGAACATACATTCGTATTTTAAGAGGTGATATCTATGGCAGTAAAAACTAATTGTATTAAAAATGGTAAGAAATATTATAGGCTAGCAATTACTCTCGGACGTAACTCTGAGGGTAAACTTATAAGAAAAGAATTCTATGGTAATTCTAAGTCCGATGCTGAGGATAAGCGTGATATATATTTAAATAAAATCAATTCAGGCATGTCAAAAAATTTCGATAAACTTTACTTAGGGAAAACTATGAACAGTTGGTTAATTGATGTTGTAAAACAATCCACAAAACCATCCACATTTGATAGATATTATGGCATTTATAAAAATTATATAGAGGATACTACTCTATCATTTTTAAAGCTTAATGATGTACATCCTAATGATATTCAAAATTATTATAATACCCTTAAGAAAAAAGGTAAGAGCAGCTCTGTAATATTTAATTTAAATAAACTGCTACGCTCTTTTTTCAACCATGCAGTTTTGCAAGATTATATAATTAAAAATCCTTGTATTGCAAATAAAGTAAAAATACCTGGTAATTTACGAAAAGAAAAGAAAAAGATTGATATTTTTAGTGATAACGAAATCAAGTTAATTTTAAACGCTCCAGAAGACTCTCTAATTAAATTTATAGCATTAACATGTATTTCCACCGGAATAAGACGTGGCGAGTGTATAGGGCTTAAATGGAGTGATATAGACTATGATAATAATGAAATACATATTCGTCGCTCTGCTAAAACAATTGCAACATATGACGAAAATATGAAAAAGCATTACTCTCCTACTATTCAGACAACAAAAACCTACAACAGTGAGCGTGATATTCCTCTTCCAGCTAGTTTAGTTAATATATTTACAGAAATAGCAGAAAAACAAGAAATTCAAAAATCAAGGGCTGGAAATAGCTATATAGATAATGATTTAATATTCTGTAATGAAATTGGCCAGCTAATAGATGATAGTAATTTAACTAGATCCTTTTCTAGATTTTTAAAAAGAATTGGTGTTGAATATAAACACATACATTGTTTAAGACATACTTATGCTACTAAGCAGTTTGAAAATGATATTCCTTTAAAGACTGTTTCTAAATTATTGGGACATAGTACTATAAATATAACTGCTGATACCTATACTCATGTATTAAAAAGACATAAAGATAGAACAATTGATATCCTAAGCACTTTCTAGTGTGGGAAAAGTGTGGGAAAAACAAGAATACCAACTATCTAGAAAACATCTAAATAGTTGGTATTACTTGCTTTATGGTGCACTTGATGAGATTCGAACTCATGACTTCTGGATTCGAAGTCCAACGCTCTATCCAACTGAACTACAAGTGCATGTTTATTTATATATAAATAAAAACAACTGATACCAGTTGTTTTTTGGAGCGGGTAGTGGGAATCGAACCCACCTTTCCAGCTTGGAAGGCTGGAGTATT